>JBCCDL010000442.1:0-5365 GCA_039030815.1 Cyanobacteria bacterium P01_A01_bin.83
GATCGCTATTTACAAAAATTCTACAATTCCCAATTTTCTCAAGATAAACATAAAGTTAGTTAACGGCGATCGCGCTAACAGGTCTAGAATGCGCTATCTTCAGCAAAACTATAATTTACTTAAGTAGGGTAAGAAAATATTAAAGATGTCAACTCTTGAACAAATTTAAGCAGCAATTCTCAAACTTTCAGCAGATGATTTAGAGAAACTAAGACAGTGGTTTTCTGACTTAGATTATCAACGGTGGGATCGGGATTTAGAAAAAGATGAGGCAGAGGGGAAGCTTGAAGCTTTGGCTAACGAAGCGATCGCATTTATAAAAATTGAAGAGTAGAGCGATTGTAATAATTAACTATTCAAGAAAGTATTAAAATTCCTAGATTTGATTCTCTGTAAAAATATTCTATTTCTTCTGAATGAGATCTAATCAAAGACTTAATATTATTGGTAGTATAATTACCAATCCGAATCCAAATAACTTTAGGTGGAAAACCTCACAACAAACTCAACTCGCTAAAATCAGAATCTTTAGTCACAATTGTAAAATCATTACATTGCGCATACTCCCACACCAAAAAATCTGCTGCTGTATCTAAATTCAAGTTGAATAAATGATTGCTGTCAGGATAAATATCTGCAAGACGACTAACCAAACGAGGCGATAAATTTTGGTCAAATAATAGCTTCATGTAGTGACTATTAATGTTTGTTGTTCTCGCTCTGCTGCATAACTAAGACAGGCTAGAATATCCTCTTGGGTCAAATAGGGAAAATCTTCTAATATCTCTTCATAGGTCATCCCAGCAGCTAAATAAGAAAGAACATCATAAACAGTAATTCTCATTCCACGAATACAAGGTTTGCCACTCCGCTTCCCTGGTTCAATTGTAATGATGTCGCGGTAGTCCATAATCGATCTATTTAATTTATATGTTTGTATTGTAACTAACTATAGATTTTGGGTAAGGCGATTGCATTCATAGAAGTTTAGAGTAAAGCGATCACAACCTCGCCAGTCGCTTCAACGGGTCGAACAAAGGCACAGCACCGCTTCGCGGTGCAAGCATCGCAAGATGCGATTTGAGCCATTTGGCTCTGTGCCGCATGTGCCGCAATGCGCTGGCTCGCAATTTACAAAAATTCGGCAATTCCCAATTCGCTTCAGATAAATTCAATTTAGTTAATGACAGGACAAGGTACCTGGAGAGCCAGAAGCCTAAGGAATCTAGGCGATCAATTTTTTTTCCATGTTGCTTATTTTGCTGAGTTTACACAATTCTAACGATCAAAGCGGTATAATTTAGGACGCAATATGCCTCATTCCTTATCTTAGCTATTTAATGTTTGATCGAGTCAAATTACTTATTTGAATTGAAGTTATATAATCAACGACTTTTTGATGCCCATAAAATCCTAGAACATCGACGTTGATTGTCGTTCTTGGTTGTTTGGCATCTTTGGTTGTACTCTATCTCTTTTATGAATCTAATAAATATTATTCGCAAGTCTAACAAAGCTGGTTCTAAGCGATTTTATCGTTTTAAATATAAACTATTCAAATGTTATCAATGGATTGTTAAACGAGACCTTAGATGGCTACTGGTATTTACAGTTGCCAGATTCCCCATCGGACGTAATATTGCCACCTGGTTACATCGTCAGCTCTCCTCAAAAAGAAACAATATCCAAAATACAGCTTCCGTCTTTAATGATTTGGATATCGACTTAGCTGTTGCATCTATCAAAAAGAATGGCTATTATCTGGGCTTGCAATTACCTCAAAATTATTTACAAGAAATACTGGAGTTTGCTTATTCAGAAGAAATAAGCGTAGATAATAAACCTAAACTTAACTTTAGGTTTGCAGATAAACAACAGGCAGAAATCGATCTCAAACAAAATATTATAATTGGTAGCTATCTCAATGCACCCTCTAAATGTTTGGCATTAAAAAAACTCGGCAACGATGGTAAACTTAAAGAGATTGCCAGCAGATATTTAGAAAACGAAGCAATTTTAGTTAGAAGTCATTTGGGATGGTGTTTTCCTGGGAAAAAAGAAGCTTATGCCGAAAAAGGCGATCTAGGAAATCCCCTATTATTATTTCATTACGATCTAGATGATTATCGCGCCCTCAAGTTCTTTTTCTATCTTACTGATGTTGATGCTTTAAGCGGCTCTCATTTATGTATTGCTGGTAGTCACCAACAAAGAAAATTACAACATTACTTATCTAGAAGCCAATCAAGCAAAGATATCATGAAATTCTATGGTTCAAAGAGGCTAATCCGTATCTCTGGACGATCTGGGTTTGGATTTGCTGAAGATCCATTTTGCTTCCATCGTGGTACACCTCCTGTTACTTCTCCTCGATTAATGATTCAGTTAGAATTTGCTTTACATGATTATGGCAAATGGGAATAGAGAGCTTTGTCTTAGCTAATAGCGGTTAACCGAAAAACTAACTACTCTTATTTTTAATTCACACTTGGGCTAACGAAGCGAGCGCTGATTTTAAGGTTGGTAACTGTCAAGAAAATTTTGATAAAAGTTTCTTGCAGGATTTAGCAAAAAACCTAAATATTTAACGGAAAATTTAAGATATTTGCCATAAGCTTAATTTGAGATTAGCAATGTCAGGAGAAAGTCCTATGTCTAAGATCAAAGAAGGAATGCCCGTACTGGTTCGACATGAAGGTGATTGGATGGGTACTTATACCACCGTTGATAATGATGGCAAGATCCTCGATCGCAATGAATCCCATCTAACTTGCGAGTTCCCTGAAGGTAAAGATTATCCCTATTTTCAAACCAATCGCTATACCTGGGCGGATGGTAAATATGAGGAGTATCAGTTTCCAGGAATGTATCGAGATCAGGCACTCTGGTTCGATACAGAACGGATTGAAGGTAAGGCATGGGAGGCGAACGACTCTCTAATTATTCTCTACTTTGCTTATAAAGGTATTCCTAATGCCTACATCTACGAAATGATTCATCTTAGTCCCTGCAACAATCATCGCGCCCGCACCTGGCATTGGTTTAAGGATAATCAGATTTATCAGAGAACTTTAATTAAAGAAGAGCGAATCCCCCAATAAACAAGAAAAAACGGTAAGTATTTTAATTCAATACTTACCGCTTGCGGTGTGAGGAGAAAACTATAATATTTGCTGATTAATATTTGCTGATCTTGGCAATTATCTGGTTCTAGAGGCTGGCTCAGGTAAAACTCCTACCTGTATTGCTATATCAACTTTTTTGCCATCACGCACTAGCTGAATTGGTAATTCGTCTCCTACCTTAGTTTTTTGTACTAACTGCCGAATCTCTTCAGGCTCAGATACCGATTGATCATCAATTTTTTTAATCGTGTCACCAACTTTTAAACCAGCTTCTTGAGCAGGAGAATCTGCAACTATATCCACAATTACTACTCCTGATTTTTCGGTAATCTGTGACTTCTCCCCACTAGCTTTTAATTGTTGATGAAACTCTGGGGTAATTTCCGCCATTTGAATACCGAGATAGGAATGATCGACTTTACCCTTTGCCACTAGCTGATCGGCAACATCTCTAGCTTGGTTGATCGGAATCGCAAAGCCTAATCCTTGTGCGCCCTGGATGATCGCAGTATTAACCCCAATCACTTCACCTCGGGCATTGAGTAAAGGACCTCCAGAGTTCCCAGGATTGATGGCTGCATCGGTTTGAATAAAGTTAACCCGCTTATCTCCAATTCCTACCTGAGCGCTGCTTCTACCAGTACCACTAACAATACCTGTAGTTACTGTATTATCTAAACCTAAAGGGTTGCCAATAGCGATCGCCGATTCTCCAGGCTGCAAACTATCGGAGTCAGCAATTTTTGCCGCAGGGAGGTCAACTGCATCGATTTTGATTACCCCGACATCAGTCATTGAGTCTGTACCCATGACTTCCCCTTTAAAAGTGCGTCCGTCTTTAAGAGTGACCTCTACTGATTCGCTACCTTCGATAACGTGAGCGTTGGTGATAATTAAGCCATCATCACTAACTATAAAACCCGAACCTAAACCCCTTTGAATTCGTGATTGAGGAAACTCGGGCAGTTGCGAACCAAAAAATTGACGGAAAAAAGGATCGTCGAACACGGCAGGGGCTTGAGTAGCTACTTTACGAGAAGCATCAATCCGCACCACTGAATCACCTACCTGCTTAACTACTTCGCTAACGTAGTTTTGAGGTGTGCTAAGCGCTGTTTGGGATGTTCTTTCTACAGACTCTTCTTGAGGAGAAAGAAGGTCATTTTCCGAATTTTGAGCGATGCTTTGAGGACTATTAATCAGATAATTACCACCTAGAGCAATACCTCCACCTAAGAGTACTAAAGATAAAGAAGAAGTTACTTTGTTCCAGATGTTAGATTGTGCCATTTGTTTAAGTTTACCTATAATTAATCAGTCGTTTAAATATTATTTGAGCCAAGTCACAGATAACTTTGCCCTGATACAGCTAAGTTGACTATGACTATAGTTATTTAGATAGAGAGTTATCAAAAGAAGCTCTATACTCAGATCTTGCTTTCAACTTATATTGTTAATTTAGGCAGAGGATGTGTCTTTGTGGTGACAATATGATGAAAAACGCTTGAACATTTAATGAACTATGTTTTATAGTTCGGTTTTCATTACTTAGAGCTTAGAGCTATGTGACGAATCAGACCTCAATTCATCAACAAAGTTAATAGCTTTTGGTCATTTGTTAGTGGTAAGTTAATAAAATATCATCAACATAGGCGATAATCATGACTTCTTGGCGCGATCGCATCTCTAAATTTAGTGGTAAAACTCGCTTTGTAGTGTCCCGTGTTTTTATTCACTTGACAGGTTCGAATATTGCGCCTATGTTGGGTGAATTGAATCGAGTTGCCAGAGAGGCAATTGATGCCGAAGGAGATTTAGAAGTTTTGGGAGAAGGGCTTGTCTCTATTTGCCAGTCTTTATTGCAGATGAATAGCAATTGGCAATCTGCGGCGAATGAAGGAGATGTACTTTGGGATGAAGGGGAAGCAGGAGATTTTGTTAATGAACTTTTTACCGATTCTGCTCAAAGATATCTAAGTGAGGTAGATACTAATGAAGATCTCAATGATGATCAACCGTTGTCTTTACCTGTAACTCGCAATTTGGTGATCATGCTAACGGTGGCTTTTGAAGGAGAATCTCCTGATTTGGAAAATAATCTGGCTGATATGGAGGCATTGGAATATGGATTGAAAGCCCTGATCAATCTTCATTATCAAGAAAAGCTCAGAGCAATTCAAATTCACTTCTCTCCCGCCAAGCTAGGTGATGAATTAGATAGCGAACAACTATTGCTTAAC
>JBCCDL010000443.1:0-5361 GCA_039030815.1 Cyanobacteria bacterium P01_A01_bin.83
AAGTTAATTATTCACTACTTATAAACATGAGTCAGTCCATTTCCAACAGCAACATCAAAGCAGCTTTAGCACCTAATCCCAGTATCAATAGTCAAAATATCAACCAGAGTAGTTCTGTGGGTGATTTTATTCAGGAAACTTTAGCCTTAACCAAGCGTCTATTTATTCAACTACAGCGCCGCCCCTCCAGTTTAGTTGCTGGCGTGATTCAGCCTTTTATGTGGTTAGTCCTGTTTGGCGCACTATTTAGCCATGCCCCTATGGGATTGTTTGGTGACGACTTGAGTTATGCAAAATTCTTAGCACCAGGAGTTATAGTCTTTACTGCTTTTTCAGGAGCATTAAATGCAGGATTGCCGATCATGTTTGATCGTGAATTCGGCTTTCTTAACCGCTTACTGGTCGCCCCCTTATCCTCCCGCTACTCAATTGTTGCCGCTTCAACCATCTATATCATTGCCCTGAGCTTTATTCAAACTGCGGTAATTGTAGTTGCCAGTGCTTTTTTAGGAGCAGGATTACCAGGTCTAGCAGGTCTGGGCGCGATCGCTTTAATTGTCTTTTTGATTGTTCTGGGAGTAACAGCCTTGAGTTTGGGTTTGGCATTTGCTTTACCTGGTCATATTGAACTGCTGGCAGTAATTTTTGTGACTAACCTACCTCTCTTATTTGCTAGCACTGCTTTAGCACCCCTAGACTTTATGGCAGGGTGGCTTCAGGTAGTGGCTAGTCTTAATCCTCTAACCTATGCGATCGAACCAATTCGCTATCTATATAGTCATGCAGATTGGGCAGTGAACAGTATCGTTATGAATACTTCTTGGTTTGGTTTTAGTTTTGGGGCTGTTATCCTAGTATTATTGGCATTTGATGTTCTAATATTGCTGTCAATTCAGCCTCTATTGCGTCGTCGTTTTGCCTAAAGAATATCACCGAGAATATAACTTTAATTTTTTAACTTTGATTTTTGTAGTGAGGTGTGACCATGGTTAAGCATAATTCTCTAACTAGACTTGGTTTTGCTCTAGGTTTGCTCGCAGCTTTGGCATTAGGACTAAATTCTCCTGTTCAAGCTCAATTTGGTACGGATGACCAGGGCTATCAGTCGAATGAAAAAAGCGGTCTTGAGGGAACTGGCGGATTAAATCCCTTAGACTTAATTCATCGCTCTCAACAGTCTGGCAGACGTAGCCAATCAGACTTTGAAGAGGAATCTCGTGGTCAGATCAACAACTCAGCAGCAGATTTTAAGCGTCTTCAGCAGCAAAGATTGCTCGAACACCAACAACAGCCAGATGTTTCTATAGATACAGTGGAAACTAAAGAGCAAATAACCGAATGAGTAAATAAAAATAAAAGTTAATAATTGACTACATCATGCCTTCAAAGGGGTCTTCTAACATAGTCTCTTGGTCTGCTTCGATCGCCGTGCGATAGGTGTCAACCACATGATTCAATAGCACATCCCCAAACTGACTAGTAAAAGACCATTTTTGACCAACATGGGAATAGCTGGCGGTGGTAAAAAAATTATTAATGGTAATTGGTGGCACCAAAGGCACCGAATCGCTTAAATTAACGATGCGGTAACTGTTGGGTATTAATTGGCTATGTGCCTGGGCAAAAGTGCGATCGCCTATTCGGGGAGCAGCATAGGTATAAAGTTGAATTTGTTCCTTAATCTCAGGCACAGTCAAGGCAATTTCCATTGCCGTAAGTGTCGCTAATGCCCCCCCTAAACTATGTCCAGTGATGTAGCAAGGTATTGTAGGATCTAGTTGCTTGATGGCTGCAATTAGGTTGGATGCTAGTTGCGATCGCACAATTTTCAGATAACCTTCATGTACTCGACCATGCTGTTTACCAGTAACAGGGTCAAAGTATTTTTTTTGGGTAGCCTGTAAGTTACGCCACCACTCAATTTGAGTTTGAGTTCCGCGAAAAGCAATAATATTGGCTTTAGGGGAGGCAATCACAAACCCAATAAATAGGGAGGCGCGATGTTTGCGTTGGGCAATTCTTTGAACTATCTGTCTAATTTTGGTTTCCGCATCATAAAGCGTGCGACGCATCATGTGATCATCTTCAGGCATCTTCTGGGACATCTCAGACATCAGAGAACCTCTGAGTCGCCAATAGTTCTCTACAATTTCTTCTTCAATCTTGAAAGATGCTACTTGCTCATAGTCTTGAAAATTAGAATTATAGCTGGGCAATAGAGTTAAATCACCATCATATTTAGGATTACTTCTGCCTGTTTTATACTGTTGTACCGCTAGCTTGCAAGATTGGATCAACCATTTTGACATTGATCGCTGATACTCTAAATTAGGATATTCCAGGCTAGTTGCCGAGAGGATTTCTTGGCGTTGAGCTATTTCGGTTTCCCAATCTGCTTCTAAGTTGTAGGCAGTATCAATAATATTGTTGGGATCGTCGGTAAACGAGTTAACACTTTCTTTTCTTTGGCGAGCAAAATTATGATCGCGATTATATTCGTCTGTAAGTCTGGCGATTATGCCCGCTCCTAAACCCATTAATAGTACTTTCCTACGCTTTAGATCCATAACTTCTACATCTTGATACGGTGTTTTGTCTGGGATTGCATAAATTGAAAGGCTCTTTGCAATGCTTTGTTGTCTAAATGTTGTGGGCTGTAAAAATAACGAGATACAGTATGTCCGATGCTCCAAGTCAAAATACCGTAGGCACAGCCTCTAGCCAAACTATCCACTAAAGGAATAAATAGACTAATGGCAAAGATGATGATCCAGGTCGCCATTGCCAAAGCAAAAGAAGCCAGTAAGGAGAGAATACAGCCGACAATGACCAAGATATCTTGATTTTTATGGTATCCCCAAAAACGACCAATATTAATTACCATCTTCAAATTTAAAATCGTCAGCAAGGCTATTCTGATTTCTGGTATCCAGCGACCATATGCTGGGATTATACCGAGAATTGCTGCTCCTATAGCATAATCTAGTACAGAGTTTCTTACTCTTTTGCCAATGGCAATAATTAACTCAATTCCCGAAGTGATTTTGCTGTCGGAAAGACATTCATCCGTCAGATGCTTATTGTAATCCGCCATCTATGGTTTAATTATGCATGATATGAAGTGAATTTTAACGTAATACTAGTAAGACTATCAGGATATCCATCTTTAATTTAAGATTTACTGCGATCGCTCGGCTAACAGCAATTATGCGCCAGCGTTGCATAATTGCTGTTGTAATATTTTAGTATGAGCGCAAAACATAACCAACACTCCTAACAGTATGGATCAGGCGTTTTTCTTGCTCCGCCTCAGATTTGATTCGTAAGTAACGGATATAAACTTCAATAATATTGGAATCTCCTGTAAAATCGTGTCCCCAAATTTTTTCTAATATTTGAATTCGAGTCAATACCTGGCGGGGATGCTGCATTAGATATTCCAATAGACTGAATTCTTTAGCTGTCAAAATAATCAAACGATTTTGACGGTAAACCTCTCGGGTTAGAGTATTTAGTTTTAGATCTTCAAATATCAATATAGGTGATTTGTGCTGTTTTTGCGGACGAAAGCGTGCTGCTACAATCGCCAGAAATTCTTCTATATGGAAAGGTTGAGATAGGCAATAGTCGGCACCTGCATTAAGAATTGCAACTCTCTCTTTTACCTCTGTTGATTCGGTTAGCGCTACGATGGGGATGTACTTATTATTTGAGCGCAGATAATAACAAATATCAAACCCAGATAAGAAGCAGATTGACCAATCCAAAACAATCAAATTGGGCAGATCTGATTCTGCTTGACGGATAGCGATCGCCGCATTCATACTATCATGAAACACTTTTACTTCGTAGCCTTCATGAGATAGCTCAACATTGAGTAGTTCGACTAGTAAACTTTGTCTGGCAATCAAAAATATGCAGGCTAATTTGGTCGATAATTTAGCCTTCTGTTGGATCTTTCCTTTGATTAAAGATTTTGGCGTATTTTGCATTACATTCTATTTTAGAGTTGTTTATTTGCCAGAAGTTGAAGGTAAATAAGCAGTAATCGCTTCAGATTTAATGCTGCTAGCTTTACTTTCAAGCTCAAGACTGATTTATTTCAACTATTAATAATTGTTGTAAAAATTCGATGACAATTATTGCTGAACATCAGCGGCTTTGTATTACTTAGATCAAGCTGGCGAAATCTAAATTTTTCATAAAGAATATAGATTAGTTTTGAGATATAAAGCAAAACATCACTGTACTTAGTAATTCTTAAAAAAATGTCGCAATTTGATTAATTGGGAGAGAATTGTTAGTAATTGTGTCATTGGAGTTTAGCACTTATATCGCTTTTAACTTATTTTATATTACTTTTTAGTTATTGATAATTTATCCTTAGCTTTATTGGTTGATATATTAATAATTTTGAGATTAAGATCAAGATATTGATCGATCACAATTTGATCGAGATGAACAAGATTACCGCCTTAAATCTGGCTGAAAATCAAAGTTTTGTCAGTTGTTTGCCAGAGCTTGAATCTTTTAGTTGAGCAATTTTTATGATTTGGCAAATACTTAAAATCTAGCATTTGGTAATATATCAATAGCATTGCTCAAAATAATATCTGGGTTTTGAATTGATTTTGATCAAGAAAATTTGGTTCAAATCATTAACTGATGAAATCTTTTTTTTATAGTCATAAAGGCGATCGCTTGTAACTAGGAGTCAAGCTTTGTACTCAGTAGTCAAAGTTTAAATAAAGATTAAAGATTACAGAAGCTAAATTAAGTAAAATCATGAATTATTAAATCGTCGAACTCGCGCATTCCCTAGCGCCGTAAAACGACGCGGGGTCGCTCGTCAAAATTGGCTTGGGTCTAAAAGATCGATAAATCAGGTAAACAAAAGTATACGATGAACTCAAATTCCTCTCCAAGACGCAAAATTTCCTTAGTCATTTCTGACGTAGATGGAACGTTAATCAATGAAGACAAAGTACTGACAGCTCGAACCAAGACTGCGGTGGAACAGCTAAGACAAGCTAACGTTTTATTCACAGTAACTAGTGCTAGACCACCTTTCGGCATGAAGATGATTATTGAGACTTTAGAGATTCAAAATCCATTTGGTGCTTTTAATGGGGGATTATTGTTAAAGCCAGACTTTAATGTTTTAAGCTGTACTCCCTTAGCCACAGAAGTTCTTCCTGAGGTAATTGCCACCATTGAAGAGTTTGACTTGGATGCTTGGTTATGTAGTAACCATCATTGGTATCTTAAAGATCCTCAAGGAGTGCATGTCGATCATCATGCTCAAACTCTCAACTTCAAACCAACTGTGATTGACAGTTATCAAGATATAGAAGAGAAGAT
>JBCCDL010000444.1:0-5354 GCA_039030815.1 Cyanobacteria bacterium P01_A01_bin.83
GCTAGCAATTTACGGTTATTAATACACAATAAGTAAAGAGTAGACATCTCATCATGAAGCAGGTAGCCACGATCAAAGTATTAGCCCGTTGGAGTGCAGGTTTAGGTGTAGCAGGGGCATTCTTTTTTGCTTTAGGAGTTGCCGAAAACCTCCCCGCCATAGCTTTACCCCAAGAAGAAGTATTAGAAAAACTCGATCCCGTCCCTGTATTCACGATTGCTGATGAACAGGGTGCGCCTCTGGTAACAGCAGGAGACGATAACGCGAAATTAGCAGGAGCATTTATTTCTCAACAAGATGCTAACGAATTTGTCAATCAGCTAAAAACCAAACATCCTGAATTTGCGGAAAAAGTTAGAGTGGTTCCTGTATCATTGGGAGAAGTTTACCAGCTTTCAGAATCAGCTCAGAGCCAAGAAAACCCGCTCAATTTTGCCTATATTCCTGAAGAAGAATCTGTCAATTCAGCCAAAACTATTGGCGAAGCTAATCAACAGCCATATCAAGGTGGCGTACCATTATTTGTTGCCCGAAGTAGTGAAGGCAAACGCTATCTTACCTTTGAACGAAATTCCCAGCAGGTGATTCCTTTCTTCTTTGACAAAGCACATTTAGAGCAAATGGTGGCTAAATTTAAAGAACAAGAGCCAGAAATAGCCGCGAGTGTTTATATTGAAGTTCATCCCTTAGAAGAAGTAATCAAGACTTTAAAAACCAGCTCGGATGAAGTTCTGGACAAAGTTGTTTTAGTACCCACCGAAGAATCAATTCAATTTTTACAAAATTCTGGTCAGTCAATTTCACAACGACAGCTAAAAGTGGAAGAAGGAGAGGATGAAAATAACGAAATGTTGGAAAGACATCGAGCCGTCATGGATGCTGCGGGAGAAGCTAGCGTGATACAGGGTACCCAGAGGTTTCTTATCCCTTAAAATGCGATCTCCAAACTAGCGATCAACTTTGCATCACTACATTATGTTTAATAAAACTTTATGCGAAGGTGTCCTTAAAAGGATAAATGGGTCACGGTATCCGCTCAGGGACACTTCGATATATCCTCTAAGGCAAGCGTTGGCTAAGTTGAAGTAGTTCATTAATTACTGCGCTTTTGACATGAGTAGACCACAAAAACAAAACCATAAAAGTTAATAGTGGCGCAGCGCGCACATGCGGGCAAGCCCTTCTTGCTCCGTCCTTACGTCTGAGGAAACCTCAGACAGGGCGGTGCGCTTTGTTGAAGGTTTCCTACATGCGGCGTGACAAAGCGCCTTTGTTATACCATTTCTAAATAACAATGCACTATCTAGATCTGACTATGGCAGCGATTTAAGCCAATTCATTTAGTGCAAGCTTTCTCAGAATTGGTATTAGAGCGACTGCGCCAAGAAGCTAAGAGCTAATAGCTAATAGCTAATAGCTACGAACTAACTAATTAAAAGCGGAGTCCATTCAACTGAAAACGGCTGTAAGTTAGTACATTTATTTTTGATGAGCCAACAAATTTTAGATCGAAGATATAGAATAACTCAAACTCTTTCTGATGATGGAGGTTTTGGACATACGTATTTAGCAGAAGATACCAAGCGTCCAGGTAATCCCATTTGTGTAGTTAAACAACTAAAGCCTCAAGCACCAGATATTTTTGCCATAGCTAAAAATTTATTTATCAGAGAAGCAAAGATTTTAGAAGACTTGGGACAACATTCTCAAATACCACGCTTACTAGCCTATTTTGATGAAAACGAAGAATTTTATCTCGTTCAAGAATATATCAAAGGAGAAACTTTAGAATCGAAAATTAAAAATGAGTCAAGATTATCAGAAGAACAAGTTACGAGCTTATTAAAAGAATTATTAAAAATTTTATGTTTTGTTCACAGCAAAAATTTAATTCATCGGGATATCAAGCCAGCTAACATTATTATCAGAGCCAGAGATAATAAACCAGTTCTGATTGACTTTGGAGCAGTTAAAGAAGTTTCTGCATTAGTAGGCAGTAAGGCAATGAGGATTGGTACAAGAGGTTATGCCCCAGAAGAGCAATTATTTAGAGGAAATTCTAATTTTTGTAGCGACATTTATGCTTTAGGAGTAACTTGTATTCATGCTCTGACGGGAATTGTTCCCAATCCAAATAGTCTACAAGATAGCTTTCAATTTGATGCTCGTGGTGAAATGATTTGGCAGAATAAAGTAACGATTGGCTCAGATTTGACTAATATTCTAACCAAAATGGTTCGTTACCGAGCGCAAGAACGCTATCAAGTAGTGCAAGATATACTAAATGAGCCTTTATTTACTACTCTAAAACCCACTACTAATTCCACCACTACATTTTGGCAAAAATACAAATTACCGATAACCCTTTCAACAGTAGCTACTATTGCGGTTGGAGGAATGTCGCTGATAAAATCTAGTGTTAGATATGCTCCCAAATTATCGTTAAATGGTAAAAATATTCCTGGAGAATTAAACGAAAATAGTCAAATAGAACCGTTGAAAAATACTTATTCTGCCGTTTATATACTTGATGGAAGTAAAAACAAACAAATAACAATTGAATTGAATAGTTCTCAATTCGATCCGTCTTTAGTTATTTTAACACCAGACCTACAAATGCTTGCTAATAATGATGATATATCTCCAGATAACTTCAACTCCAAAATAACAGTCACTCTACCCGAAAATGGAAAGTATCAAGCGATCGTCAAAGCTTCTCAACCTGGAGAAATGGGAGAATACCAGATAAAAGCTTCAGTTAAATAAAGAAAGCAAAAAGATGAATAACCAAAGTTTTGAAGATATCTACCATAATAAACTTACTCCCAAACAAAAAGAAGTAATTCCTTTTTTATTACAAGGATTATCAAATAAAGCGATCGCCGAAAAGTTAGACATAATTAATGCCAATACTGTAACTCATCGTATTAGTAGTATTCGTGAAAAATTTGAAGCTCTTGATAAATCAGATCTAATTTATATTTTTAATAATTTTAAACCAGAATTAGTTACAGAAAACGGCAGAAAAGTAGCAGGAATTACAGAAAAAAAGTTGATTCCAGAAGTTGTATACCCTGAATGTTCTGAAGCTTTAAACTCTCCCTTTTATATTGTGAGGGAAACAATAGATATGAAATGCCAAAATTTAATTGATCGCCCTGGTTGCCTGCTTAAAATTCAAGCACCCAAACAAATGGGCAAAACATCATCAATTAATCGTATAGTTGATTACGCCGAACAACAAGATAACTATATAGTATACTACGATCTTTCTTTTTTGGATGTGAAAACCTTAAACAATATAGATCGTTTTTTTTATAGTTTGGCTGCTTACATAGCAGAAGAAATATCGGACTATACAGGAAAAGATATTAATCTACAATCTTGGAATAAAGCTAATTCTTTAACTACAGAATGTACTAAATTTATTAAACAAGTACTAAGAGCGATAGATAAACCTTTAGTTTTGATTTTTGACGAAACAGACCGCATTTTTCAATACGAGTCAGTATATCAAAGTTTTGCACCTTTACTTCGTTATTGGCACGAAAAAAGTAAAACATCTTCTCTTTGGAAAAAGCTTAAGTTAATTATCAGTCATTCTACGGAAGAATACGTCAAACTAAATATTAATCAATCCCCCTTTGCTAACGTTGGCATCACGGTAAAGCTAGAAGATTTAACTCCAGCACAAGTAATTGAATTAGCTGCCAAACATAATATTTATGATGAGACAGTCATTACCTCTTTAATAGACCTAGTAGGAGGACATCCCTACCTAATCAGATTAGCTTTATATCATTTATCTCAAAAACAGTTACCTTCTGAAATACTATTCAAAGAAGCAGCCACAGATAGCGGAATTTATCGGCAACACCTGCAAAGACATCTTGAAAGATTGCAAAAAAATTCCGAACTCGAAACGGCTTTCAAACAAATAATTACAAGCGATCGACCAATTACCATTAAGTCGCAAAAACTCAAACACCAATTAGAAGGAATAGGATTAATTACCCTTAAAGGTAATTTGGCTACAGTTCGTTATCAGTTATATCGCCAATATTTTACAGATTTTTTGATTTAAACTCAGATCTTGCACCTAATCAGAGAAAAATCAAAACCAAGTTCATTTAACCAGGGTCTAACTGTCTCTAACTGAGTCAAGAGAGAGAGAAGTAAAATATGAGGTAGCAGTAAAATTAATGCTTGTTGTGCTGAGTCGAACCAGTCTAAAATATCAAAATCTCCTAAATATAAATAGACCCAGTATGATAATAAATAGGAAACAAAAGAGAGAATTAACCAGCGATAAACTCCAAGCAACGTTTTTTGACCAAAACGATACATTGAAGAGTCTCAGGGATGATTTGTTAATTATTTATTAACGCTCGTGCCTCGCGGGGTCTACAGGGCGTGAAACGCCCAAGTCGCGCCACTGGCGTGACGCTGGCGTGCAAAGCACGCTGTTCCCCGCCCTACGCTACGCTGCGGACGAGGTTTTACCACCCATTCTATAAAATTAAAATATTTAGTATCCGAATGACATTTATAGCGATCGCTTTTTAGCAAAAACTAATTTTTGTCTAAACCCGACAAACCCCAACCTGCAACAGCAAAGAGCGATCGCTTCTCGGCTGGCTTCTGCGCCAAATCCCCAAGCAAGCAGGGAAAAATAATCTTCAAACGGTCTTTCGCCAAAGGTTTCATTCTTAAGATACATTTCATTAAAACCCGCACTAATCAGCAAAATTAGAGCAACAATATAGTTTATTGAAGCAAAAATTTTCAAATTAAGGTTGGCTTGCTGAAAACCTTTGTTAAGATCCAAGGTAATATTAGTAGGTGCGTCTTCTACAATCTGTATTTCCTGTGCTTTGACAAAAGAAGCAAACAATAATAGACTCGCGATCGCCAGTATTAAGGGATTTCGATAAAAACTAGTATAGTTCATAGTTGTTGAGAAAAATTAAACGCCTGATGTGAATTAAAACGAACAAACAAATCAGTCATAAACAAGAGAATTAAGTAACTTTAAATCTACATAGTTCACCTTTAAATAACTAACTGAATCTGAAAAAGCTAAAAGCTAAAAGCTAAAAGCTAAAAGCTACGAACTAATAACCTTTCAACGAAGCTAATTCACATTAAGCGTATTAAATTAAAATCAAAACTGTTCGTCGTGTGGTTTAACCGTCTAGAAACTGTTTCAAGAACGCTGCTACTATCGATCGGTCTTAGTTAATTGACTGCCACACTTAATACAAAACTTGTTGTTAAGGGGATTTTGCTGACCGCAATTGTTACAGGTTAAAGAAGTTGGATTGGTTTTTAGATCGACCTGGGTAGCAGATTGA
>JBCCDL010000445.1:0-5349 GCA_039030815.1 Cyanobacteria bacterium P01_A01_bin.83
AATCTTTAAGGGAACTCACAAAGGAGAGTTGATGGGCATTCCTCCAACGGGAAAGCAAGTAACATTCTCAGTTATCCATATTGATCGGGTTAAAAATGGCAAGATTGTAGAACATTGGGGGCAAGGTGATGTTCAAGAACTTATGCAGCAACTAGGTGTCATATTTTTTCCTAGTCCTAAATCTATTCCAGGTATTCTTTGGAATATTCTAGTGAATACAACTGACTATTGATTGCGTAGCAATACAATAGCAGCTTCCCTGTCCCACAAATCAGACAGAGTAATCGGTATTCTCGATTTACCTACAGGTCTTTTGCCTTTAGGTAACTGCCCGTCCTTTCGGCGGGTCAGCTTAAGTTTGTATGCCCAATAACGAGCAGCTATATTACTTGATGCTGAAAGGTCACAGTTATAGACTTTTTTGTTTTGGAAGACAGCAATAGAGTATTTTTTATTGGAACGTTTAAGTTTTCCACTTCCGTCGTATGCCCAAGAAGACGTGCCTCTAGCGTAGACTAGTTCTACTTTACCGCCATGTTCTTCAAACTTTTCAGTGGTGAATTGAACTAAGCGACGGTGCATCCATGTATGAAATTTTTGTCTTAAGCCAGAACGTTTTTTGCCTCCTTTTGGCTTCCAGCCTTTGAGGTCTTCAAACACTATTACAGAAGCACAATTGCTAATAGCAAAATTAACTATTTGTCTGCTTATCTGGTGAGAAATATTAAGACTAATATTCCTGGCTTTACGATAATGAGCTTGGCAAAAACCTCGATGTAGTTTCTTGGTTTTTCTAGCTTTGCTCCTGATGATTGCAGCTTGTCTATCACGACGGTCTATGTCGGCTGAAGGATGAAAAAACTTCCTTGCAGTGCAGAGCCAAAGGCTCAAGTCGCGTCTAGCGACGCTTGCACGCAAAGCGTGCTGCGTGCCGTCTTGAGTAACAATTACTGCTGTCGCTAGGGTATTAATTCCAACGTCAATCGCACATATTGTTTCTCCAGTAATTTTCTCTGGTTTAATTTTAAAAGGTACTGCCAAATAACATTTGCTTTTATTTATTACTAAATAGGGAGATAGTCTTTTACCTATCTTGTGTCTAGACCTTTGTGAAGTTATCGGTATGTCCAACCAACCCCAGTCTTTATTATTCCAAACTTTGATTTTGGCATGAGAATAATTAGAGGCAAACCTGATTAAATTGCCACCATATAAAGCTGGATAACAACTAGCAGTTGGATTGAAAACAGGAGGCTTAGAATCTTTTCTTTTTCTGATTCTTGACTGCCAAACTCTATATCTAGTTAAATACGAACTAACTTGACCCCACGCAAATTCAATCGCAGCACGCCTTAGATAAGACGGAAATTTCCAAAACCTTTTGACAAAATATTTGTGCTTTGGTGTTGGATTTTTTTGGGTTTGATGAATTAGCTTTTCAATTGCAGCGCACTTGCTGTCAGCATTCTGAAGCTTTACCCAGTGACCTAAAATCACGTAAGAAAGAGCTTTACAAAATGCACGATACTCATCAACTGTTGCTTGAAGACAAATCTTATCTTCAATACTTGGGTTGAGATTCCAGTTGTCAGTGCGTATAATTGATTTAACCATAATCAAGATTATACTGGTGTCGCAACTAACAGCGCGTACGCGCAGATCGTCGTCTTCGACGACTGGCGAGGCGAAGCCTCGCGTGCAAGCTAAAAACCAAGAACCATAGTGCATATAGACTTTATTATCATTTAGTGTTGTCAACCAAGTATCGACATAAATGTATAACTGGTGAAATGCTTGAAAGATTAGAAGAAATATTCAAAGAATTATTAATTAAGTGGAATAGCTCTTTGGTAGAATTTAGAGGATAGGCTGATCATATACACTGTCTTTTCGAGTCAGAGCCGACTGTGCAGTTAGCGTCACTAATCAAAAATCTGAAATCTGTTTCATCTCGTAGAATAAGACAAGAATATAGCGAACATCTTAAACCTTATTACTGGAAACCCTATTTTTGGAATCGGGCATATTGCGTTATTTCTGTAGGTGGCAGAGCTAACATAGAAACACTTCTCCAGTACATAGAAAATCAAGATAAACCCGCAAGGTTAAAGCCGACGCTAACTACCGATTCACCTACGGTAGAATCGTAGGATGCGCGTCGGAAGACTGCTCAAAGTTTTAAACAACTATGGAATTAATCTCAAAAAATAATTATGCAATAACTGTTTAACAACAGCTTTAAGCTAAATCTTCTTAGAAAATCTTTGGGATTTTCCTCATTCATTACTTTACTTCATTTAGCTTGGTACAACCATGCTTAGGGACTTAACTGTTAGTTAAATCCCCAATTTATTAAGTGATTACTAACAAGTTTATTGCAAACCCAACCAGGCTAATAAACCTTTACCTGTAGTGTATTCAATGATTAGTATCGCTGCAAAACCAATCATCGCCGCACGGGAGTTTAAACGCTCAGAATAAGAATTAAAGCCAAATTTTGGCTCTTCGAGGTCGGGAGTTACGCTGGGTTTAATTTCGCTTTTCATGATTGAGATTTCCTGTCTAGTTACATTTACAAATCTTTACTATTGCATTGTAATCGATTTTGATAATGAAACCGTGAGTGGTCAATTATGATTTTTGGTGATGAACTTCGATGACTGTGTGTACGTTACCGCGAGGAGTAAAGTCACCTTTGACGCTAGCTGAGAGGGGGTCGCAAGCAGCAACAAAATCATCAAGGATTTGATTGACAACTTCTTCGTGAGGAATATAGCGATCGCGATAGCTGTTAATGTACAGTTTTAAGGCTTTTAGTTCAACTACAGTTTGATCGGGAGAGTAAGTCAGATAGATCGTGGCGAAGTCGGGATAGCCAGAGAAAGGACACTTACAGGTAAACTCAGGGAGGGTAATGTTGATGTCATACTTGCGACCGATGCGAGGGTTAGGAAAAGTTATTAGCTTGCCTTCGGCGATCGCTCTTTCGCCATACTTCATTTCGTCTGTAGCAGATGATTGAGGCGTTGTTGTCATAAGTTTTAATTAAAATCTTGATGTTATTTGAGCTTAGTTATAGAGCATTATTTATTTATAACGTACCAGGTTGACTCGATAGCGTTGTTTTTTGGTAACAGACACTTCACCGATTTCCAATCGACCCTTCCCACGCACGGCGATTAAATCCCCTTCTTTAACGTTGTAGCTAGATTGAGTAACTTCCTTCCAGTTGACACGTACATCCTTACCAGTAATAGCATTTGCCATTTTACTACGGGACATGCCAAAGCCAGCAGAAGCGATCGCATCTAAACGCATTGAGGCTTCGACAGTGGTCATTTCTTTCTTTTTTGGGGGACGAATCTTGAGTTCGCTTAATTCTATTTGCTGTGTAGTAACTGCCACCGATCTTACCTGAGTCAAAGCAGAGGTCAGAAAATCCACCATTTCAGGAACTACTATTGCCTGGGCACCTCTTTCCCCTAAGACAATAATATCTCCAACTTTTTCTCGGACAATACCCGTCCCTAAAAGGGAACCTAAAAAATCTCGATGGGTGGCAGGATCAAAGAGAAAGTTTCCTGCAATATCTAAAGCTGCTAGCTCAACTTGAGACTCATCCAAAGGAAGATCAGGTCTGGATAATGCCACTCGCTGTCTTTCCGCTTGTGGATATCCACCCCAAGCTAAGGCATCAATTTCTGTGAAGTTCTGAAAAATTGACTGTACTTCTGCCAGTACGGGAGGAGACAAAAAGTCTGTAACGACTATTTCCCAGTTTTTAATTGCTTGCTCGGCTTTATCAATAACCTTGGTAATTTCTGCTTTATTTTCTACTCGCTTTAATAAATCTTCTCTAGGCAACATTTAGCTTTTATTTGTCTTTAGTTACCTTATATTTTAACCTGCGGGTGATAATGGTACCGGGCTTTGTTCGATCTAGCACCTAAATCTATCGAGGGTAAATTTATTTATGTAATACTTTTTTTATTCTAGATTTGATATTGATCTAGAAGCTGATAGCCAAGAGCTAACAAATTTACATACTATGTAAATCGGATTTAGTATTAGAAGGAACGCCCAAAGATATTTTCGCACAACAAGAGCTACTGGGAAGAATTAAGCTCGGTGTCCCGTTAGGGTTTCAAATATCATCTCTACTTGATGAAGTAAATCACTCTACAACAATCGAGCAACTTAAAACCAAAATTTCACAGATATTTAGATTATTAGCTGAACCATGAAATCTCTAAAACAAAAAAACCATGATTCGAGTTTGATTCCCGCCGAATCCGACCCAGATTTGCCACTATCTCACCTAAATTCCTGGCAAATAGCTTATAAAATAATCTCTAAAAGTAATTGGTGGCAGATATTTTTAATTACTGTTGGTAGTACCAGCAGTATTATCTATCCCCATGTGCCTTTAGTCAGTTTTGCGGCGGTAGCTGGTAATACGTTGACTCGTAAAAAAGCTCTAATTACTGCTATGAGTATCTGGGTTGCCAATCAGCTTTATGGCTTTACCATTCGAGCCTATCCCCAAACTTCTGAGTCTTTCACTTGGGGGCTAGTAATGGGTTTGGGAACATTGTTAGTTACTTGGTTGGTGACATTGCGACCAAAATTTAGCCGTTATAGTTTTTGGGGTTATTTAACTTGGTTAGTTGTAAGTCTTGTGGGTGGTTACGCCATTTATCAAGGTAGTATCGTGTTAATTGCTCAACTAATGAGCGGACATGGATTTAGTTCTACAATTTTGTGGGGTATTTTCGTTAAGAATGCTATATGGGTTACTGCTTTATCTGCAATACATAGCTGTGCTATTTTACGATTCACAATTGCCAATCAAACGTCTTCAAGTAAACTAGGCAATCAAGCTTAATTGTTAATAATTTGTGTCTATCGGAACCAAATATGATAGGTTAATGATAACTCGGTTCTAATGGAGATCAGCCATTAGAAGTAATGGGGAAAGTTTGGTGCAAATCCAACGCTGTCCCGCAACTGTAATGGGAATGTCAAACTTCTCTTAGTCAGAATGCCCGCCGATGTTAACACTACAAAACAAACCAATCTGCGAGGTACAGATGTTTAAATACTTTTTAATTGCACAAATTATTAATTCTTTTACTACGACCTTTTCAACTACGTAACGATTATCAAAGGTGTAGTTATTAAATGCGATCGCGTTTTTGGTACTTCGTAGCTCCTTAGTATCAAGCTTAAACCACTAGCATTCTGACATTTAAGCTATCTTGCTCTCAATGTAGATGCTTTGGGTCTTGAACCTTTGGCACAATTAGCATCTAATGACAGTTTAACTATAGATGACGCTACCATATCTCA
>JBCCDL010000446.1:0-5332 GCA_039030815.1 Cyanobacteria bacterium P01_A01_bin.83
AGCAATCACTTCATCAATAATTTTTTCAATTTCTCCCGTATCAGAAATTTGAATTAAACCTTTCTTCTCCACCAGAGCTTTAGCCGAACCACCTTTAGTTAAGAGATCGGGCAAAATATCTTTACCAATTTTGCCGCTAATTGTCCCTTTACTAATTAAGCTAATTAATTCAGCTAACGTTTCAGGTTTGAGGGCAGTTTCGGTAATTTTTAAATTGTTACTGTTGACATAAGCTGCAATATCTCCCATGACCCAGTTAGCCACCTGCTTCGTATCTGCCCCTGCTGCGATCGCCGCTTCAAAATATTCAGCTACGGCACGATCATCAGTTAGTACTCTTGTGTCGTAAGCAGACAGACCTAATTCTGACTCATAGCGATGACGTTTGCTAATGGGGAGTTCAGGTAATTCTGCCTTCCAAGCTGATAATTGTTCTTTAGATACTTCAATGGGTGGTAAATCAGGTTCAGGGAAATAGCGATAGTCGCTACTGCCTTCCTTGAGACGCATGCTCTTAGTCCGTTGTGTCCCTTCCTCCCAAAGACGAGTTTCTTGATAGATCGGCTCACCCTTTTCTATCGCCTCAATTTGCCGTTCAATCTCATAGTCGATCGCCTTTTGAATCGCGCTAAAGGAGTTCATGTTCTTAATCTCAACTTTAGTGCCAAATTCCTTTTGTCCTACAGGGCGTACCGAGATATTAACATCGCAGCGTAAAGAACCCTCGTTCATCTTGCCATCACTAATCCCCAGGTAGAGCATAATACGACGAATTTCTTGGGCATATTCTGCCGCTTCTTTACCAGAACGCAGATCGGGTTCAGACACAATTTCCACCAAAGGAATGCCTGCACGGTTGAAGTCTACTAAAGAGTAAGTTGACCCATCAATGCGATCGCTGCCACCGTGGGTTAATTTGCCCGCGTCTTCTTCCATATGCAGACGAGTAATGCCAATTTTTTTTCTAACTGGTTCAGTGTTGGGTTTTTCGACAATCTCAATCTCAATCCAGCCATGTTCAGCGATCGGCAGATCGAATTGAGAAATTTGATAATTCTTAGGTAAATCAGGATAAAAATACTGTTTGCGGTCAAATTTACTGTAGGGGGCAATTTGGCAATTGAGCGCTAATCCTGCCTTCACTGCATATTCCAATACTTTTTCGTTTAAGACGGGCAGAACCCCTGGATATCCTAAGCAGATGGGGGAAATATTGGCATTGGGGTTATCCCCATCAAACTTAGTCGATTCACGACTAAATATTTTAGTTTCCGTATTTAATTGACAGTGAGTTTCTAATCCAATTATTGCTTCATATTCGGTCTTAGCTGGTGCCGCACTAGTCATAGATTTTTAACTGTGTAGAAAATAGTTTTCTTATTTTATCGGTTTTAATCGCCGTCAGGCTTGAGCAGGATAAATTGTTCCAGAACTAACTTGAGCTACGCCAAAAACATTCCTCCACTGAACCTAAATGACCATAATAAACCGTCTGTAGCTTATGAGTCTCAGAAACTGCTTGTTAAAGAAAAAAATCTTGAAACGCAAGAGTATTTGTAGTTGTTCTGTATTTAAGGTAGTGGAATACCATCTTCTCTATCTTTGCTGCTCCGACTCTTGATTATGCTTATATATTTATTTTACTAACATTTTCTCAAATTTAGCCTGGTTCATCAGGGTTAGATTATTTCTCAGCCATAATACTTAAATCTCATGTATTTTGCTGATAATGCTCTTGAAATTAAGCTAAAGCGATCAGTGATTAGTATTATTTATAAAAGCTTAATTCAAACCGCTTATTCTTATATATTCTATCAGAATACAGCAGCTACTATATTTTAGTTACTAAATATAAGATAATAGAATCTAGCTTAGTTATCTTAGTTGCTATAAATTTCATTAGTTATATTCTTAAATGATTCGTATTTTAATAGTTGACGATCAGAATCTGATACGTGAAGGTATCAAGTTTCTTTTAGAAAAAGCCCCTGAGATAGAGATTGTCGGAGCTGCAAAAGACGGGGAAAGCGCTTTAGAAAAAATTACTGTCGTTCAGCCTGATATTGTGCTTTTAGATATAGATCTTCCAGGAATTGATGGCTTGACGGTAGCCAACAAGATCAGCCGCAAATTTCCTCAAATTAAGGTAGTTATGTTGAGCAGTTATGAGGATGAGAGCTACGTCGAGCAAGCGATGGCTGCGGGTGCGAAAGGCTATCTTTTGAAAAATATATCTGCTGAAGAGTTAAGCTGGTCACTTAAATTAGTATACCAAGGTTATTCAGCATTCAAATCAGAATTATTAACAACTTTCGCTTCTACAAAAACAGACTCATCTCCTATCCGAGATACTATCGAAGAAAAATCTTCATTAAATAATGAGATTCCCTCTAATGCATCAACCTCAGTTGCTCAAAATAATGTCGAACTATCGCAAATGGAGGCTCTACTCACCAGAAATCATCTCCAGCAGCAATATGCTAAATATGCCCCTAACAGAAAATCACATAGAAACGGCAGATATGTTAATAATGTCAAGCTAAATCAAATTAAAAAGACAATAAGGAGCTTTGAATTTAAGCTTTTGATCTTTATTATTTTGTTCTCATTAGGATTTTTGGTTTTTGTCGCTTTGTCATAACCGACAAGATAAAAATTTAATTACCCTGAAATTACTGGGGAAGTAATCGATAAATTCGCCCTTACATTTACTAATTCATGTAATACTGATTTTCAGAAGAAAACTCCCTTTGGTGACTATCTTTGGGAAAAATATTTAAAAGTAAGTTTTACACTTGACATGAGTAACAAGCGTGTATTATCGGGAATCCAAACTACTGGCAATTTACATTTGGGTAACTATCTTGGTGCTATTCGCAACTGGGTAGAAATACAACAAGATTATGATAATTTCTTTTTCTTTGCCGATCTTCACGCTATTACAGTACCTCATGATGCTAAAGTCTTAGCCGAAAATACCCTTAAGATGGCTGCGATATATTTAGCCAGTGGTATTGATTTAAAATGCTCAACCATTTTTGTTCAGTCCCATGTCACTGCCCATAGCGAACTAGCCTGGCTGCTAAACTGCATAACTCCTCTTAACTGGTTGGAAAGAATGATCCAGTTTAAGGAGAAAGCCGTCAAGCAAGGAGAAAATGTGAGCGTGGGCTTACTTGACTATCCTGTATTGATGGCGGCAGACATCTTACTTTATGATGCTGACAAAGTACCAGTTGGCGAAGATCAAAAGCAGCATTTGGAATTGACCAGAGATATTGCCAATCGAATTAATGATAAGTTTGGCAAGAAAAAGCAGCCTATCTTAAAAGTACCTGAACCAATGATTCGTAAAGAAGGCGCCAGGGTAATGAGCCTCAGCGATGGTACTAAAAAAATGTCAAAATCAGATCCTTCAGAGTTAAGTCGAATTGAATTATTGGATTCACCTGATGTAATTAAAAGGAAAATCAAGAAGTGTAAAACTGATCCCATAAAAGGATTGGCTTTTGATGATCCAGAGCGTCCTGAATGCCATAATTTGCTGACTCTATATCAAATTTTGAGTAACCAGACAAAAGATAAAGTAGCAGCAGAATGTCAAGACATGGGCTGGGGACAGTTCAAACCCCTGTTGACAGAAACTATGGTTGAAGCTCTCAAACCAATTCACAATAAATACGATGAATTAATGGATAATCGAGATTATCTTGATTCAGTCCTCAGAACAGGAGCAAATCAAGCTACTTCTGTAGCACATCAGACATTAACTAGAGTTAAAGATGCTTTAGGATTCTTACCACCACTATAAATAATCGTTTTTTATCACTCCGCAATTTTTAGATTTAGTTTTCAAATTCCAACTTAATGATTATGACCTACAACCTCCGACAAGCCGTTTTAAACCAAGAATTTATAATTACAGCAGAAGTCGCTCCTCCTAAAGGAGGTAATCCAGACCGCATGATGGAGGTGGCAAGGAAGTTGAGGGGTAGAGTTCACGCGGTTAATGTCACTGATGGTAGTCGTGCCGTATTAAGAATGTCTTCGGTAGCTGCTTCAGTAATTCTCGATCAGCATGGTATTGAACCAGTATGCCAAGTTGCCTGTCGCGATCGCAACTGTATTGGGCTTCAGGCTGATTTAATGGGTGCCTATGCTTTAGGGGTGAGTAATATTTTGGCTCTAACAGGCGATCCTGTCAAAGCTGGAGATCACAAAAAGTCTCGACCAGTATTTGAATTAGAGTCGGTGCGACTGCTTCGTCTAATTAGAAAGCTTAATAGCGGAGTAGATTTTAATGATAAGCAGATGCCCGATGGAGCATTAGATCTTTTTCCTGGGGCTGCGGTCGATCCTCAGTTGAAAAGTTGGTCTGGGTTACAAAAAAGGTTTGAGAAAAAAATAGAGGCTGGGGCGCAATTTTTTCAAAGTCAAATGATTACTGATTTTGACAAATTAGATAAGTTTATGACTCAAATTGCTTCGATCAGTGATCAACCAATTCTGGCAGGTATCTTTTTATTAAAATCGGCTAAGAATGCCCAGTTTATTAACAAATATGTTCCAGGGGTTAATATCCCCGACTCAACTATTGAACGCTTGGCTAATGCCAAGCAACCACTACAAGAAGGGGTTAAGATTGCGGCGGAACAAGTTAAGCTAGCTCGAACAATGTGCCAAGGAGTGCATTTGATGGCAGTTAAGCGAGAAGATTTAATACCCGATATTTTGGATTTGGCAGGAGTTGAAGCAATTAAGCCTAATGTTGGTAGTCTAGCTTTAAACTAATTGGGGTTCTTCACGAAGTCGTGAGGTCAGAAGTCAGAAATATGAAGTTAGAAGTTTTACCTCTCGTTAAAACAAGACAAAGCCGAAAGTTTTAAGAGCGTAAATGTGAGGGAACCTCACATTGTTGACCGCCCGCATTGCCGCATATACTCACCGAATCGCCTTTGTGACTACATGCGGGACGCGAAGCGAAGCTTCGCCAGCCGCCTCGGCGGCGGACTGCGCGAAAGCGCTGTCCCTTTGTGACTCCTGACTTCAAGCCCGAAGGGCGTTGGTAATTGGCTTTGGTTGGGAGTCTCAGGTACTCCCATGGTTCCTGATGCGTTTCTAATTTAGTGTAAACTGTCCTACTGCAAAATGTTCTTGTTCTCTATGGTCAACGCTTTATTAACTAATCAGCAATCACAAAATCATCAGCCACAACATCGGGCAGATCTCTCAGGGTGGCAAACTGACCCCCGCTACCCAAACCAGCATCAGCACCATTCTGGTTATAAAACAAGTTACCCGTACTGCTGCTGTAGAGAATATAAGCCTCGGA
>JBCCDL010000447.1:0-5332 GCA_039030815.1 Cyanobacteria bacterium P01_A01_bin.83
AGCCATTTCTCAGCTATTACTGGCAACTATACCCAACACAAACATTCAGGCTGAAGAAAAAGATTATTTACCCATCGCCAGACAAAACGACCGCACCTTTAGAAACGTGGTGGAAAATTTAGTCAGGCTGCGAAATCGCCAATTAGCTCTGACTCCTGACAAATATCAAGATACCCTCCGCGCTAACTGGGATCAACGTTATCAGCAAGCAGTCCAGCGGGATCCTGTAGCAGCTTATATTTATGACGCGGTGGACTTGTTACGGCAGCTAGAAATATCTCTAACAGAAGAAATTGTCCGATCAACCGCTTTACTAATCTTGGGTAATCAATTTTGGCAGCTAAGGCAACGTTATCGGGTTAAGCATGCCCTCAACTACCTCATCGATGCCGAACAGATCCTAAGTCCCCGTGACGGACAAATCGAAGCCAGAGACAAAACCATTGAACCCCAGCAATATTTGCCAAAGTTAGCCGCGCAAGTTTTAAAGTTAACTGAAGAAAATCTCGATTTGTTTTCTTTGTATAATTTGGCGTTTAACCTCTATCAATATCAATACTATAAAGCAGCTTTAGCTTGTGCAGACAAGTTAATTAGTTACTTACCTCAAAGTCCCCAAACATCCTTTGTCTTGTTATTACGAGGCACTGTGCTGTGGAACTTAAAATACTACGAGAGGTCACTCAAATCCTTTGATCAGGCTCTGGAATTAAATTCTGATTATTATGAACCCTGGTATAACCGAGGCAATGTGCTGAGTGACTTAGGACGTTATGAGGAGGCACTTTATTCCTATGACCAGGCTCTGGAATTAAATTCTAATTATTATGAAGCCTGGAATAACCGAGGCAATGTGCTGAGTGACTTAGGACGCTATGAGGAGGCACTTTATTCCTATGACCAGGCGCTAAAATTGAAACCTGATAAAGTTCAAGTCTGGAATAATCGAGGCAATGTGCTGATTAACTTAGAACGCTATGAGGAGGCACTTTATTCCTATGACCAGGCTCTGGAATTAAATTCTAATTATTATGCAGCCTGGAATAACCGAAGCAATGTGCTATTTATCTTAGAACGCTACGAAGAGGCACTAGATTCCTTTAATCAGGCTCTGAAATTAAAGCCTAATAAAGCTCAAGTCTGGAATAACCGAGGCATTGTACTGGGGATTTTAGAACGCTATGAAGATGCACTTGATTCTTTTGATCAAGCTATAAAATTAAAACCCGATGATGATCAAGCCTGGTATCTCAAAGCTATGGCTTACAGCCTGCAAAACAATGTAGACCTAGCAGTAAAAGATTTAGCACAGGCAATTAAACTCAATTCTAAATACAAGGAGATGGCAAAAAATGATTCTAATTTTGACAATATTCGCAACGAACCTAGATTTAAAAGTTTGATCGATGATTGATTTATAATCGTTTTAATTAATTGACTTATGCTCTCAATGATTGGTTTGGGGATTGGGAATTTGTCAAGAATTAAGCCTATAAATGGTCTGAATTTCGCTCTATTTAATTCGTCATAGTATTTTTGTTCAGAATTACTACAGCCACAAAGCTAATCAGTTTCTGAAATAATATGACACGGTAATAATTATTGTATTTCATATTACTAAAAGCTTGAACTCTGCGATCGCCTGAGTAGATATGTAAAATAATTTATAAGGCTTGGCGTTTAAACTTCATCCCTAGTCCCCTAGTCCCACAGTCCCCCATCTACCTCTACGTCAAAGACTAGCAATTACTGCCTCAAGGGCGATCTATGAGAATTATTTCTCCTAACTGATTCTAATCCCAGCTTCTCGACTGGCATCAGTATGAGGGCGAATAATAATCTCAATATCCTGACCTAAAAGATTTAAAAACCTGAATAGGCGATCGCTAGAAAACCCATCTAGATTGCCTCTAGTCAGAGCTGATACTTTAGGCTGATTGATACCTAAAATTTCTGCTGCTTCAACCTGAGTTAAATTTCGTTTTTGAATAACCGTACATATTTGGTTAGCTAATTGAGCTTTGGCTAGATAAAGGGATGGTTCGGGAATATTTAAGTCGGCAAAAATATTGCTACTGCTTTCTTCTCTGTGATTGGCTTCTGTCATAACACTATCTTCTACTAGTTTTATAATTGCTGATAATCGTCCCTTGCCTGCTGCAATCGTTTCTTGATCAAATCAAGGTCTTGCTTGGGGGTAGAAATTCCTTTTTTAGACTTCTTCTTACGTGGTTGGATATGCCGATGCAAGCTCGGCATCCTCCACGCGCTTTTGAAATGCATGAAGTACATAAATTATTCCTGCTAGCTTAACTGTATAAACTGCCCTGTAAGTATCACCATCAAACCGTTCGACAATTTCGAGAACTCCAGCACCACCAAAACCCTTTAAGGGTTTGGTATTTATATGTTTGCTGCCTAACTGAGCTTGAAACAAAGCAAAACCTAGCGCCTGTCGAACTGGCAGCGGAAAATTTTGTACTGCTTTCTTGGTTGAGCCGAGCCAAATTACAGGTGTTAGTCGTTTATCATCCATATATCCTAAATATGGGATATTCGGTCTAACTTGTCAATTAGAAAGAATCCTTCGTTTAACTGAGCTTTAATTCAGCCCAAACCCTAGAGATCAGCAATAATTGCCTCAAGTGCGATCGCAATATGTGTCCAGTGGGTTCCTCCTTGACAAAAGGCAATATAAGGCTCTCTTAAAGGTCCATCGGCGGAAAACTCGGAGGTACTACCATCAACAAAAGTGCCTCCCGCCATAACTAATTGGCTGGCATATCCAGGCATTGACCCAGGAACAGGTTCTACATAGGAATCCACAGGGGAATGCTGTTGAATTGCTCGACAAAAGGCAATTAGCTTTTCAGGTGAGCCTAACTGCACCGCCTGAATAATATCTCTTCGTGGTGATAAAGGTAAAGGATTAACTGGATATCCTAGCTGTTCAAACACATAAGCAATTAAATGACTGCCCTTAAGGGCTTCCCCCACCATTTGGGGTGCTAGAAATAACCCTTGAAACATCAGACGATTCTGGTCAAAAGTTGCTCCGCTACTGCTGCCAATTCCTGGACTGGTCAAGCGACAGGCAGCAGCTTCCACCAGTTCTGCCTTACCTGCAACATAGCCCCCTGCGGTGACAATAGTTCCCCCAGGATTTTTGATCAAAGAACCTGCCATTAAATCTACACCAACAGCAGTTGGCTCAAGATTGCTGACAAATTCACCGTAGCAATTATCGACAAAGCAAACTGTATTGGGATTTTGCTGCTTAACCAGCTTGACAATTCTCTCAATCTCTACAACAGATAAACTCTGCCGCCAGGTATAACCACAGGAACGTTGAATCAGTACCAGGCGAGTTTTGCTAGTGACTGCGGTACTTAACCCCTGCCAATCAATACCTCCTTTGGCTGTTAACTCCAACTGTCGATAATCAATCTGAAAATCCTTGAGAGAACCCTGATTACTGCCCCGTAACCCAATTACTTCCTCTAGGGTATCGTAAGGTTTCCCCGCCACCGCTAGCATTTCGTCACCTGGACGTAATATACCATATAAGCCACAGGCGATCGCATGAGTCCCAGAAACAAACTGCACCCTAACCGCTGCTGCCTCTGCCTGCATAATTTGAGCAAATACTTTGTCTAGAGTTGACCGACCCAAATCATCATGTCCGTAGCCGCTAACGCTAGAAAAATGCTGCACTCCCACACGATGTTTGCCGAAAGCTGATAAAACTTTCTTGAGATTTTGCTTGACCTGAGTGTCAATACCAGAAAAAATCGGTATTAGTGCTGTTTCTGCTTCTAATAGCAGATTATTAGTTTTCATTTTATGCAGAATCTTAATTTTGTCTTTGATTGATCGAGTAAGGAGTGCTTTTGCAGTTTATCTCGGTGTTGGTAAATTTTACCTATTAATCTTGAACACTATTTGTTGCACAATATTTTGGGATGCCAGCAGGCGAAAAGATTCATAATTTTTTTGGGTTGCGGTATTACGTGGTGTATTAAGTTACAGCACAAAGAATTACGTAGAGTTAAAATTTAGGTTGGTTAATGATTGCGACATCGGAAAAAATCCCTCCTGCCTGGGGGACTATCATTTATATGGGTATTATTCATGGCATGGCTTTATTTGCCTTGATTCCTAGTAATTTTGATTGGGAAGCACTAGGGGTAGCATTTATACTTTATGTTTTGACAGCAGGAGTAGGAATCACCCTAGGATTTCATCGTTTGGTAGCTCATCGTAGCTACCAGGTTCCTAAACTTTTAGAATATTTTTTAATCTTTTGCGGTACTTTGGCTGGACAAGGAGGGCCCCTCGATTGGATTGGTCTACATCGTATTCATCATCAATATTCCGATCAAGAATCCGATCCTCACAATTCCTTAAAGGGTTTTTATTGGAGTCACTTAGGCTGGATGTTATGTCAAAATCCAGCTAACGCTAAAATAGGCCGCTATACCAAAGATATATCAGGCGATCGCTTTTATCAATTCTGTCAGCATGGCATGATTCCCATCCAGCTTACCTTGGCATTTTTGCTGTATCTCTGGGGCGGTCTACCCTTCGTGATTTGGGGAGTTTTTGTCCGCTTAGTTGTGGTGTTTCACTGTACCTGGTTTGTCAATAGTGCGACTCATAAATTTGGCTATAAAAGTTATGAGTCTCACGATACTTCCCTCAACTGTTGGTGGGTAGCACTACTTACCTTTGGGGAAGGTTGGCATAATAATCATCATGCTTTTCAATATTCTGCCCGTCATGGTTTGAAATGGTGGGAAATTGATTTAACCTGGATGATGATTAAAACACTGTCTTGGTTAGGTTTAGCCACTAATATTAAGCTGCCGCCAAGTAAAGTTGAACAAATATAGTTGAGATAAATCTAAGAGTATGAGGGATCAAGTTTTTAAAATTAGCTTTTGGCGATTTCTCTTTCGAGGCACAATTTTAGCAACTTGCTTCTCTCAGCTTGTTAAATACGGTGTCACCGAAATAATTGGGTCTGAAGCCCTGTCCGTTTTACGGCGGGGTAAGCTTACATCGTGAAGATGTAACATTGAATTAGAGTGGTTTAGTGTAGAATGCGATTACGCTCATCAAGCCGATCAGCTCAAAGTCTCTCGCCAACGGGGCGTTTCCAGCAAAGCTAATCACTCTTCTATAAATATTTGTTGATTTTGCAAGACGATGATTAAGGAATTAGCCTCGGTCGAGTTTTATGGAACTATAGAACAAAACGAAGATATTAGTGCCGTTGTTTCATTTGGTAATTTTTTGGCACTGGGTTCTGATGAAAGCAAACGTAAGATTC
>JBCCDL010000448.1:0-5332 GCA_039030815.1 Cyanobacteria bacterium P01_A01_bin.83
AGAGATGCGATCGCTTATAAATAATGTGCTAAAGTACAACTAAGGTTGTACCAATAAAAAAACCAATGAGGCGGACATTATATATACCAGATGAATTGTGGGAGCAATTGAGCGATTACTTAAAACAACATCCTCAAGAAAATGCTTCTAGTGTTGTCCAAGTTGCTTTAAGAGATAAATTACGTCCCCGTAACGGAGAAAGATTATTGGAATTAGCAGGGTTAGTGGAATCTGCGCCTATTGATGCTTCTACCGATAAAAATCATCACTGATGAAAAGATTAGTGTTAGATTCTAGACCTTTGATCGGTTTACTATCTAAAAAAGACCAATATCATGAAGAAGCGAAACGAGGTTTTAAGCAAATTCCTGTTACTTTCGGCGAAGTATTAACTCCGTTACCCATTTTATTTGAAGTGTATAAGTTCGTCTCTCGTCATCAATCTGTAAACGCAGCTAGTACTTTATTAAGTATTATTCAGACAGAAACAGTGATTATCCCGCTTTCTAACTCAGATTTTCTTACTATTTCAGATTTAGTTTTAACTACTCCTAATTGGCAAGGTAGCTTAGAGGATGCTTCTGTTATTTACACTGCCCAGCAATATCAAGCCCAAATTTGGACAATTGATTATCAAGATTTTAGCTTTTTTAATAACTTGGAATTTTGGAATCCTAGTGATTGACTACATTTAATTAATTTAGTGTGTTGTTTGAGATAGTGATCGGGACTTACGCACCTGTCCCCTTCGGAGGGCGAAATTCAATTAACTGCGTAAGTCCTGGTAATTACGCTCCGCGCGATTTACTAAAGCATTAGTTGCGGCGAACTAAACGTCTTACTTTCGGTCGCGAAGCCGAGCCCTTTATGGTAGCCCTGCGATCGCATTACCTAGAGATAGCAGCCATTAAAAAAAGCGATCGCCTTTATGTAAGATAAAGGATTGTTCTGCCGAAAAGCCTCCACAAAGGCTTCTTGGTCTATAAGTTTAAGATTTCAGAGCGATCGCCCGTCAAGTTCATATTTACAGACCTTTAAGATTTTCTTAAAGGTCAATTTCTAAATTTTTTGAGTGAGGATCGATATTTAGCTCTCGATTTCGTCCATCAAATTCACTTCAAACCTGAAAATTATGGTTTAACTTAGCTTGTAGCTGTTTAAAATTTTTAGCGCTCGCCCTATGCAGAAAAATCAAAAATGCGATCGCATAGATAGAAAAAAGACCACTGTAGCTGAGTATTTATATTTAATTGGCGATCGCTCTATGGAGAACCAAAAACAAGCGATCGCGCTAATCAACACCAAAAATATTTATTAATAGCAATACTGATAATACTTGCCACAATAGTTACTGTAGATTTGTCACATATAATTATATGACAGTTTCGATAAAGGAGTTTGGTGGAAAATAAGTCGTGGTCGATAGCTAGATACAAAACTCTCTCTGGGTTCTGTCCCTTTATTGAGTGGCTTGAAACTCTCGACCTCACCACTCAAGCCAGAATTGAAGTTCGTCTTGACCGAGTGAGGTTAGGCAATTTTGGCGATACTAAAAGCCTGGGCGAAGGTATTTATGAGCTTCGACTTCACTTTGGAGCTGGATATAGAATTTATTACGCAATATCTGGCAAAAAGGTAATTCTGCTACTAATGGGAGGAGCTAAGAAAAGCCAAACCAAAGATATTAGAACAGCTCGTCGTTACTGGAAATCTTACCAAGAGGAACAAAAAAGAGGTTAACTAAAATGCCAACAGAAGACTATCAACCATACCTCCTAACAAGATTGAAAGACTCGCAGTATGCAGCTATTTACCTAAAAGCTGCATTTGACGAAACCTTAGCTGATGGAAATACAGAGGCATTTTTATTAGCGTTAAAAAACGTGGTTGAAGCCAAAGATTCTAATCAAAAGGTTACCAATGAATCAAATATCTCAAGGCAATATCTATATAAGATACTGAGCGGGAATAGAAATCCAACATTAGAAACTCTAACCTCAGTACTTCAAGCTGTAGGGCTAACAATTGATTTTAAACCAGCATCAGTCAAAGAGTAGTTATCAACCAATACTTATGGCTATTTTAAAAACTTTCTGGATCAATCAACACGAAAGGCTTGCTCATGCTTCTTGATCACTCTATGCAGGAACAAAATAAGCCATCGGCAGGATCGATATTTTCATCCAAATGAAAACGAATAGATTCACTCACCACTCAAAGCCTTTAATTTTTGGCGTAACTTGGAAGGATTATTCCGCCGAAAAGCCTCCACAAAAGCTTCTTGGTCTATAAGTTTAAGATTTCAGAGCGCTCGCCCGTCAAGTTCATATTTACAGACCTTTAAGATTTTCTTAAAGGTCAATTTCTAAATTTTTTGAGTGAGGATCGATATTTAGCTCTCGATTTCGTCCATCAAATTCACTTCAAACCTGAAAATTATAATAGTTTAACTTAGCTTGTAGCTGTTTAAAATTTTTAGCGATCGCTATATCCAAAAAGAAGCCATTAAAATAAGTAGCTAGGACAACAATTGAGTAAGAAAAGATAAAGTAATGACAATTCAATTAAAACCCGAACAGGAAAAGTTTATTCAAGAAAAAATTGCTAGCGGTAAATATAGTAATGCTGATGATGTAATTTCTCAAGCTTTCAAGCTTTTGGAAGCAAGAGAGCAAAAAATCCAAGAATTTAAAGATAAAATAGCTGTTGGTACGGAACAAATTGCTAATGGACAAGTAACTGACGGAGAGATAGTTTTTGATAGATTACAGGAGAAAATCAATCAAATTGCTGGCGAAGAAAATTCATGAGTAGTTATTCTTTTTCTGATGAGGCAGTAAAAGATATTAATAACATTTGTGAATATGTTGCTCGCCAAAATTATCAAGCAGCTAGTCAGCTTTTTGATGCAATTAGAAAAAAATGTAATTTGGTTGCTGGGTTTCCAAATATGGGCAAAAGTTACAGCATACTTGCGACAAACTTACGAGGCTTTGTTGTTGAGGATTATATTGTTTTTTATTATCCCAGAGAAGATGGAATTGATATTGTCAGGGTAGTTAGTGGTTATCGTGATTTGGAGTCTTTGTTTTTGTCAGATTAAGTGAAGACTCAAAAGTTCTTAATAAGAAGTCTTAATCGAACTTGATCTTAGTCCCCTTTTCCTGGCAACAATAATATTGCTACAGTCAAAAATAAGACCGACACCCATGCTAGATAGACCCTGTTTCAAACCTTGTTATTCAGTCGCCATAGTAGAGCCAGACAAGGTATTTCTGATATCCGAGAGAGAGCAACTGTGTCTGAGCGATCGCTTTTTCTATTTAGTAGCATCTTTAGTTAATGGCGATCGCTCCAAATTCAAATTGCCGAGAAGTCCGAGTCAGCAGATTTAATAGTAGTAATCACCGATGACTATCTTAATTCCCAGTTGACGTAATTTGCGTACATCCTAAAATCAGAAAAAGCCCTAAAAAATAGATCGCCCTTTCTCATAAAAGCGATCGCCTCACATAGAAATAAAGCATCTAATCCAGAACAACTTTGAATTGATCGTTTCTAAGTATTAGATTCTGGTCGGAATTAGTTCGATAAACTTCATACCCAGCAGCAATCGATTTAATCCATAAGTTGTCCACTGCTATTCTGGCTTTTGCCAAACAAATTTCCCATTCATTTAGCTCATCTTCTACATACGGAAGATAATCTTTAGATGCATCAACAAAATCTTTTAAGTAATGGTCGAATGGCATCATCTGATCGTTGGGCAGGATGGAATCAGCATCCCTACTTAGAGGAAAAAATTTAACATGGACTTTATCGTTTTTATCTGTATCTGTTGTTGGTCGATTATCACCATAATTGTGAAATTTATAGCGAATAGCATAATCGTAACGCTGTCCATCTCGTTCTACGGAAAATCTTTGAAGTGAACCATCCTCTTTTCTCGCAAAAAACCAATATCTTCCATTAGCTTCCTCATTCTGATTGTAGGGAGGACGATCTTTAAGATCGGTTGGAGAATAATTATTAGATTCTCGAAGTATTACCAGGTCAAAATCACGATTTGTCGTTTCTGGATGGGAATTAGGGTTTGGGTCACTGTCAAAGATGACATTGATACTGGCAAACCATTTATCATCATTACCAGATTGCCCAGCATTTTCTTGAGATGTTTCCCACTGTATTCTGAGATCGTTTTTTAAATCTTTGATTTGAACTGGCAATCCCGTAATGTCTTAATACTCTTGATTGCTGTAGTAATTTCCCCCATATTGAAAACCGCCAATTTTTGTGGAGGGATAGCCATCGAAACCATCGTTACCATCTTCATTAATATATGTAAGAGTAAAGGCACCACCTTTATCGGCAATCTCTGCCGAATCATAGGTCAGAGGTGATTTTTGCTGAAATACAGGATTAATAAATACCATATAGGGAACTGCTTCAGGTGGAGTCGCAAACCGACCAACGGTAATTTCTTCAGCCATTGTGGCGTGACTGCTTAAGCCTAAGCCCATAATTCCTAAGAATGAGGCAGTAAGTAGTTTTTTCATGATTTTTAATTTGTATAGTCATTTTAAATAGGAAACATACGAAGTGCGTGATCTTACTACTCGTTACTCGTACATGCGGCGAACTATGCGCCTTTGTTCGTTACTCATTACTTCTGGTACAGATCAACCTACGGTAATTAATTAGAATGACTATATCTCTTAATTTCTAGGGATGATCTCCGAGAGCAATTGCTAAATTTGCTCTATTCTTGGCAATATTGCGATCGCAGTTTAGCAAAATAACCAAATAATCACTTTACCCAGAAACATTAAATAAATCCTAAAAAAAAGCGATGCAGCGCGACGATCCTAGCCTTTGGCTCTATGGGGTTTACACCATGAGCGACACAGAGGCGCGGAAGCTACCGCTTCTAGTGCTGTCCTTCAGACAATAAAGAGGTATAAGCCTCGCCCTCAGAGCCTTCTGCAAAGGCGATGCCGCTTTGCGCCGTTCAACAAAGGCACAGCTTGCGGAGCAAGCAAGCATCGCAGATGCGATTTGAGCCATTCGGCTCTGTGCCGCATGTAGCGATCGCAGTTATCAAATCTGAAAAAATAAATCTAAGTCAAAGCTTTAGTTAAAGTTACTTCCCCGCCAAACTAAGGACTCTGCTTTGAGAGTTAGTAAAATGAGGCATAACTTCCTCAGCAAACAGTCTCGTAGAAGCTGCTGCATCTTTAAATGAAAGGGTATTAAAGTTAACCTGTAAAGAAGCAAGATCGAAACCGCCTACCTCTTCATAGTAGTCACTAATTGCATCACGTATTTGGTGGGG
>JBCCDL010000449.1:0-5330 GCA_039030815.1 Cyanobacteria bacterium P01_A01_bin.83
ATCTTATGGCAAACATTTGTAAGGTTTTGTTACTGATTTAACTATTCAGCCTCGTGATTAGCAGAACTTAGCCAAAGACATCCCTTGCTTGAATCAAGTTTGAGCTTATGTATCATTCCTCAATTTTTATTGCCCCGAATAGTTTGTTTAGTTTTGTTTGATTCTCAACTAAAAAACTTGACAATTTTCTAATGACATTAGAATTTTGAACAACTATTCTGGATGTAAGAATTCTTAATAACAATACTCATTAATTCAGTTTACGCTAACAGACTAGGTAGTTTTTTAGATCTTTTGTTACAGAATTAAATTAGATCAGCAAGTTAAACATAAAAAATTAGGGAATTTTAGTATGAATGTCAATTTAGCCACAATGTTGCGTGAAGGTACCAAGAAATCACACACAATGGCAGAAAATGTGGGTTTTGTAAAGTGTTTTCTCAAAGGTGTAGTCGAGAAGAAATCCTATCGCAAACTAGTAACTAGTCTTTATTTTGTCTATTCCGCAATGGAAGAAGAGATGGAGAGGCTAAAGGATCATCCTGTAGTGTCCAAAGTATATTTTCCTGAGCTTAACCGTAAGCAGAGTTTGGAAAAGGATCTACGCTATTACTATGGTGCCAACTGGCGCGAAGAAGCAAAAAATACTAAAGCAGGAAAAGCTTATGTTGCCAGAATTCGTGAAATTGCTGAAACTAAGCCAGAATTGTTAGTAGCTCACTGCTATACTCGCTACTTGGGAGATTTATCTGGAGGGCAAATTTTGAAGAAGATTTCTCAAAGAGCAATGAACCTTACTGATGGTGAGGGAACTGCTTTTTATGAATTTGAGGATATCTCTGATGAAAAAGCATTCAAAAACAAATATCGTGCGGCAATGAATGACTTGCCTATAGATCAACCAACTGCCGAAGAAATTGTTGATGAGGCTAATGCTGCTTTTGGCAAAAACATGGAATTATTCCAAGAGCTTGAAGGTAATTTGATCAAAGCTATTGGCATAATGCTATTCAATACTTTAACTCGTCGTCGTACTCGTGGCAGTACAGAGTTAGCTACTGCTGAATAAGAGATTTATAGAGATTACAGCTACTTAATTCTTGTTATATAGTTAGCGTAATTTACTTGAGCAATAGATAGCTAAAGACGGTTTAACCAGCTAGATGTTATTGAGATAAGCTGAGCCTTAAATCGTTACATCGTTAAATAATAAAAAAAACAACCCTGAAAGCTGGGTTGCGGTTTTCTTAGATTCATATCTAATTCAATCGCTGTCTAGCTATTAGGGTTGTATGGTGTTTAGGAAAATCTAAAAATCCTAAAGTCTATCTTTTAGGTAGATTATTGCTGGCGTAGGTGTCTAATGCAAAAGCTGGAATGCGATCACTGTAATTAGTATCTTTGCCTGTAAATGATTTGGCTAGTAATTCAAAAGACTCTGACTTAAGGTTGCGCTCGTGAATTGGTTTGGTTTGTTCTCCCCGAAAGTAAGCCTGGGTACCAATTACTGCTGCTGCTGTCCAACCAATGAGAAATACTGCAATTAGTAAGGTAGTCATTAATGACCTCCTGTTTGTTAAGTTATTTGTATCTTGTGTAAATAAATATAACAAATGCTTGACTTGTTTGTGTAAACTTAAAGGTGCGGTTTTATCGTTTTTTGGTAGTAAAAACCGCACCTCGATCGGAAAATAGAGAAAACACTGATAGCTGAAGCGTTGATTTATAATGATTCTCAGCTCATATCTTATATCATTTCAGTTTTTAACCAAGACACATAATTTATTGGTTTTAGCTTTTAGCTGCAACCTGCGAAGCAGGTAAGCGACGCTAGTACAGAGGCTAACGCCTCAGAGTCAGCTTCGCTGACGATGGCGCGAATGCGCCGTTCTTGGGCGGTACCCCGCCCTGCGCTTTTAGCTTTTAGCTATGAGTTATCTGTCTCAATCAAAAAATAAACTGATATTACCGATTAATCAAGCTAAAAGCGGCGCAGCGCGCACATGCGGGCAAGCCCTTTGTTGAAGGTTTCCTTCTTAGAGCGAAGCGACTGCGCCAACAAAGGCGAAAGTTTGCCGCATGTAGCTAATGGCTAATAGCTAAGAGCTATGAATTAAAATAACTATAGTAAAATCATTTATTTTATTTGATTTTTGATTGAGGTTTTAAAATGTAATCTAAAGTGTAATCTAAAGCACTAATATAAATTTTCTATTTTGCTGTATGCAGCTTAAGTTTTAAGAACACTAAAAACAAATTTTGAATTACTAAACATATTGCTTAATCGGAATACGTACTTGAAAATTGGTTATTCCTGGTTCAGATTCAAAGCGGATATTGCCTTTATGCTTTTTAACGATAATTCCGCGAGAGATATCTAAACCTAAGCCACTGCCTTTACCTGCTGCTTTGCTGGTGAAAAAAGGGTCAAAAATTTGGGACTGAATTTCGACGGGGATACCTGCACCATTATCAATAATTTCGATCAAGACGCAGTTATTTTCTATACTAGTACGGATGGTTAATTCCCCCTTCCCATTCATAGCATCGATCGCATTATCAATTAAGTTTGTCCAAACCTGATTTAGTTCGCCACCGTAAGCTGAAACTTTTGGCAAATTGGTATCATATTCTCGATTAACCGTCACGCCGTATTTTAATTTGTGATTAAGAATTTTGAGGGTATTGTCTAACCCCTCGTGCAAATCTATTTCCTGAATAGCACCACGATCTACATAAGAATAGTTTTTGATTGCTCCTACTAGGTCGGAAATTTGGCTAGTGCTATATTCTAATTCTGTTACCAAACTATTTACTGTCAAAGTTGCTTCCAACCAGGTTAGCGCCTCATTAAAAGCAGCGGATTCCATTTCTGCGGCAAGGTTTTGTAGGTGCGATCTCTCAATACCAACACTAACTAAACTAGGAGATATATCCCAAGCATCCTCAACTCCTAAAGATTCTAACCAATCCGCTAATTCTTCTTCAAGAATACTTTGTTTTAGAGGAGATAAGTCGGGCTTATAGTATTCGCGATTGACTGCTTTTTGTTGTAAATTACATAATAATTGACGGTGTTGAGCTGAAAAATTTTGTCCGCGAGGAGAGAGCATGTTCTCCTGTAAAGTCATAATCGCACTGTTGAGTTGTTTTGCTGCTCTACTCCCTGCGGCAGCGGGATTATTTAATTCGTGGGCTAATCCTGCGGACAACTTACCTAATTCGGCTAACTTTTCCTGTCGACGTAGTTTGGCTTCTAAACACTTAGAACGCTCGGCTAAGGCAGGAATAAACAAATCAATGCTGGTAGGACAAACTTTGAGCAATTGCTTAAAATCTTGAAACTGAATAACGCGACTGGGATCGATGCTACTGGCAGTTGCCTGAGAAGCACCACCTGTTATCATGTTAAGATCGCCAGTGAACTCGCCACGATGATGAATAGCAACTAAAATTTCTTCTGTACCGAGATGCTTGGTAACTTTGATTTGTCCCGACAAAACTACATAGCAGCAATATTCGATATCTCCCTCCTGATAAAGAATTTCTCCAGGCTCAATTTCTAAGACTACGCCACAGGCTTCTAGACTTTTGAGATACTCATTTTCCAAGATAGGAAAAAGAACGGAATCTGATCTTGTTTCGGACATAGTAATAAGAAGCAAAAAATGTCAGTTAAACCTAATACAAAGTAAGGGAAGACAGCTTTGCCAGATAATACTCAAAGATTATCTAGTATTTCGGTAGCTTGTTCTCAGCCAGAGATTTTAATTTGTTTAGCTTTAGCATTCATCAGCTGACTCAGCTTTAGTGCATGCTAGAGGTATTTATTCATCTTAGCTTGAGCATTAATGAGATAATCTCTTAAGGAGGCTTTCTCGATCTAAGTTAAGGATGATAACCATTATGTTATGTATTAAATACTTATGCAGCTATGATTAATAGTTCAAATTATCAATAGTATAGTTAAGTTCACCTCCAGATTTAAAGTTATAGAGATATCAAATTTAACGAAGTCGTGATGTCAGCCCGATTATTTGACGACGGGGTCTCTCTGACAAACTGGCTATTCCTGCGACTACGGTAGTTTAACGTCTACCCTAAAAAACACTAATCATTAATTCTTCCTGAAAATTTAAAAGGGCTAGAAGACAAAATCAATCAGTTTGCTATTGAGCATAGAATAAAATGAGCCATGATGAAAACTTCTTTAGATTCTTCTTACCTGCTCTATATTTTTGACTAAAGCTGACATCAAATAGAGTTATTGCCGACTTTGAGTTTTTGACGATCAAAGCCGTATTCTTCCCGCACAAAATATAATGGTCTTCCTTTCACCTCTTCATAGACACGACCCAAATATTCTCCTAATACTCCCAAGGTAATCAGTTGTATGCCCCCTAAAAATAGAATCGCCACCATTAAAGAAGCGTAACCAGGAACATCAACACCGAAAATTAGGGTTCTTAAGACTAATATCAAAGCGTATAACAAAGAAATCATGGAAATAGTTACCCCGATGTAACTCCATACTTTGAGGGGAAGAAAACTAAAGGAGATTATGCCGTCTAAGGCAAAGTTCCACAATTTCCAATAATTCCAGGTAGTTGTTCCAGAGTAGCGTGGTTCGCGATCAAATAAGACTGATGTTTGCTTAAATCCAACCCAAGCAAACAAGCCTTTCATGAATCTAGTTCTTTCTGGCAGTTTTTTGATTGCCGTGACTACACGCCGATCTAATAACCGAAAGTCTCCCGTATTAGCGGGTATTGGCACATGACTCATCTTGCCAATAGTATGATAGAAAGCGATCGCCGAAATTTTTTTAATCCAGGTTTCTCCCTGACGCGATCGCCTGGTAGCATAGACTACATCATATCCTTCACGCCATTTAGCAATAAGTTGAGAAATCAATTCTGGCGGGTCTTGTAAGTCGGCATCGATTGGGATCACAGCCGCACCAGAAGCATAGTCGATACCAGCGGTTAAGGCGATCTCTTTGCCGAAATTACGGGAGAGATTAACTATTTTGATCGCTGAATTCTTTTGTCTGCATCCGATAAGTCTTGGCAGTGTGTCATCCTGACTACCATCATTAACACAGATAACTTCATAACTGGTATTGAGCTGTTCTAGAACAGGAGTTAATCTGGTAAATAAATACTCAATACTTTGAGATTCATTATAAAGAGGAACTACAACCGATATTTCAACTGAATTAACTGCATCTAAATTGAGAGACATCATTACCCTGTGCCAAGATAATGACATATCTTAATCTAATTTATGCTTAATGTGGATTGAGCAGGAGAATTATCAAGGCTTGATTA
>JBCCDL010000450.1:0-5325 GCA_039030815.1 Cyanobacteria bacterium P01_A01_bin.83
AGTGCAGCCAGGACAGACAGTTGCCCTAGTGGGACGCAGTGGTTCAGGCAAAACAACTCTTTCTAAATTGTGTTTGGGATTCTATCTACCTACCGAGGGCACAATTTCCATTGATGGCTACGACCTTGCCAGTTTGTCGTTGGGGTCGTTGCGACAGCAGATTGGAGTTGTCGATCAAGATACCTTTTTGTTTGGCGGTACGATTCGCGAGAATATTAGCATCGCTTATCCAGAAGCAGAGTTAGAAGAAATAATAAATGCGGCTGTTCAAGCAGGTGCCCATGATTTTATCAAAGAACTGCCGATGGCATACGAGACACAGATCGGTGAGGGTGGTGGCATGCTCTCTGGAGGACAAAAACAGCGACTAGCGATCGCACGGGCGTTGATGGGAGATCCCCGTTTGCTAGTTCTGGATGAAGCTACTTCTCACCTAGACACCGAATCGGAAAGAATTATACAGGCTAACTTTAATACAATTCTACGCGATCGCACAACCTTAGTAATTGCTCATCGTCTGTCAACTATCCGTAATGCTGATTTGATTTTGGTCTTAAACAAAGGCGTTTTGATCGAAAGTGGTAATCACGAAGAATTAATGGCGAGGCGCGGTCAGTACTTTTATCTCAATCAGCAGCAGCTTGCCACTGTTGAATAGTTTCCCACTTTTAATTAAATAAGAGAATGGTCAATTTACAAGTAAAAGATGATTCATCTAACTCTATAACGACAGAGCCTGGTGATAGCAAACCGACGGATATTAGTATTTTGCTGGTAGACGATCAAATTTCGATTAGAGAAAGTCTGCATGCATCTTTAGAACCCGAACCAGAGTTAAAAGTGGTTGCTAAAGCAATAGATGGTCAAACTGCAATTTCGCAGGTAGAGACTTTTTATCCCGATATTGTTCTGATTGATATTGAAATGCCTGGCATGAGTGGTCTAGAAGCGACTCGAATCATTAAACAAGGGTTTCCCAATACCAAAATCATTATTCTTAGTAGCTACGATGATGACGAGTATATCAACCAAGCTTTAAAAATTGGGGTAAATGGTTACCTACTTAAAACTACTCCAACCGCTGAAATAGTTGATGCTATTCGCTACGTACACAAAGGATATTTACAGTTAGGACCTGGACTGCTGGAAAAATTAAACTCCAAAGAAACAGCAAAGCTAGAGGATGAAACTTCAAAACAGAATTTAGACCATGACGATCGACTTGTAAAATACGAATCGGCTCAGACCTCAGTATCCACATCTACTCCTGACGCTCAAATAGACCAGACCCCCGAAGAATGTCACAGTATTGTCTATGTTCCCAAAACAAGCAGTTCTTTAGTTACTACGCGATCGCTAATTTCAGACAGCAATGAATGGTCTTCTTTAACTAAAGAGCTAATTGAGACTCTACCGCGAGTTTGGACTAGAGGATTACTTTATGCTTTGATGGTTATTGTTGGCATTATCTTGCCTTGGGCAATGTTTTCCAAAGTAGATGAGACAGGTAGTGCTAGAGGTAAACTAGAACCTCAAGGTAAAGTTTTTACAGTCGATGCGCCAGTTTCGGGAACGGTAGAAGAAGTCTTTGTCTCTGAAGGTCAGTTGGTAAAGAGCCAACAGCCTTTGCTATCTCTCGAATCAGAGCCAGTGGAAAATGAACTGGAGCAGGTTCAAACCGAACTAGAAGGTCAGCGAAAAGAATTAGCTCAGCTAAAACTGTTGAAAAATCAGCTAGTTCTGACCGTTAATACCCAGAAACAACAGAATACGGCACAGCTATTTGAAAAGCAAGCACAACTAGATCAAGCAAGACAAGACGTTAAACACACCCAGACGGCTTTAAATTTGGCGCTCAAAGCCAACCAAGAAGCAAAAAAAGAGGTACAGCGTTTCGTTGAAGCCAAAAATCAGGGAATTGTGTCTGAAATTCAGGTGATAGAAAAAAAAGATGCAGCCAGGGAAAGAGAACGTTTGCTAGAACAGGCAAATGCAGAAAACGAACAGGCTCAACTTCGTGCCGTAGAACAACAAAAAAGTTATCAAAGCTTGACTCATTCAGGAGATATCGCTGTATTAAGAGGTCAGGAACAATTAAAAGAAATTGAACAGCAAATTGTTACCCTAAATTCACAAATAAAATCACATCAAAGCAAAATAAATGGTCTCAGCTATCAGCTAGAACAAAGAATCGTCAAGTCTCCAGTTAACGGTTCGATTTTTCAACTACCAGCACAAGAAACAGGAACCGTGCTAGAACCTGGAGGACTAGTAGCCGAAATTGCTCCTCAGCAATCTTCTCTGATACTTAAAGCCCAAATGATTCCTACTGAAAGTGGTTCTCTAGAGCAGGGCATGCCAGTCAAAATGAAGTTTGATGCCTATCCTTTTCAAGATTATGGCGTAGTAGAAGGGGAGGTAGTTAGCATTTCTCCTACCACCAAAGTTGTCGATACCGCAGAGGGAAAAGCCGAGAGCTATGAATTGGAAGTCAAACTTGATCGAGACTACATTCAAGCTAAGAACAAACGCGTTACTCTCAGAGCAGGACAAACCGCTACCGCCGAAGTAATAGTTAGGCAGCGTCGTTTAATAGATTTTGTTCTCGATCCGTTTAAGAAATTGAACGAAGATGGCTTGGAACTCTAAGACCAATGTTTTGCTAACCATCTCTTTTGCTGGCGACAACAATTACTGCTCACAATGCAAATGTGGTTGTTTAGATAGTACAAACTCTGTTGTTGATTGCTATCAACTCTAATTTATCCTTGTTCCAACAGCGCGAACACATCACCTGATAACCTGCACAAACTTTTTGAGATCGACGTTTATTTAAATTCATTACCAAAAATTAATCATGACCAAAACTATAACTTTATCCCCCGAGCAAATGTTTGATCGACTCCGACTTTTTGCTCAAATTCCTGCCTTGACGCAGAAAATAATTATCCGCGAGATTGTTACCCTCGCTGCTAAAAAAGCAAATATTACAGTAGAACCTGAAGAATTGCAGCAGGCAGTAGATAGTTGGCGATTGATCAATCAGCTAGATAGCGTTGAAGCTACTCAATTATGGCTGGCAAAGCATTATTTATCTTTAGAGGATCTGGGAGAATTAATTTCGGACACCGTTCTTTCTTCTAAGCTGGCACAACATCTTTTTAGCGAGAAAGTAGAACCTTATTTTGCCGACTACCAACTCAATTACATGCAGGTATGTATGTACGAGATTATCCTAGAGGACGAAGATATCGCCATGGAACTATCTTATGCTATGGATGAGGGAGAAATTAGCTTTTTTGAAGCTGCGTATCAATACATTCAAGATCCAGAGCTAAGTAGAAAAGGAGGATATAAAGGAGTGATTTATCGTAAAGATTTAAAACCAGAGATTTCTGCGGCTGTATTTGCAGCTAACCCACCCCAAATCTTAAAGCCAATTTTTACTTCATCAGGAGTACATTTGATTAAGGTTGAGGAATTAGCTAAACCTCAATTAAATAACATGATGCGTCAAAAGATTCTTTCAGAACTTTTTGATAGTTGGTTGGCACAGCAGACTCAACAGTTTGAGCTTAAAATGGATTTTACAACTAATCGAGAGGGAGTTTCTAGACGACTTGCTACAGTTTAAACCATTGATCACAGATTGACTCACTACAGTACGGAAGGTTAATCTGTGACCTTTATCTTTTTGCTGATACTGCTCCTCTATAATTTTGGCGGTAAACAAAGCAGCAAAAATGGTTAGATAAACCAGACTAACAATGCCAAATTTATGATTTAGTATTTTAGTCTTTACAAATAGCTGCGTAGGCAGTTGGTAATCCTGGTTGTAAAGAGGTAACCGAAAAGCCTTTGAGACGATATCCGCTGGCATAAAACTCGTTGATATCTTCACCTATATCTTTCAAATTATAATAATTCTGAAAAATAACACAACCTATTTCACTAGATTCAGAATCGTTTGGTTCTTGGGCGTGAACTATTGATTTGCTATTAGACTCTATATTTATAGTTATCTCAATTTTAGGAATATAAATTGACAAAAGTATTACTACAGAAACAAACAACAAAGATAACCAAATTAGCTTTCTCATTTTTAACAGCTTAGTTTCTAATATTTGCCACTACTTGAACAAAACAGTAGCAGGTTTCAGATTATCAGATTATAGCAACATATATAAACTTTTAATATAATTTAGGCTACAACTGCAAATCAAATAATATATTACGCTTGATGTGAATTAGCTTCGTTCTAGTTTACTGATTTTTAGCTCTTAGCTCTTAGCTTTTAGCTTTTAAGAAAACTTAAATTTTCAAGTTTTTTAGCTAGATATGCCAGAAAATTTCATCTTTAGAGGACGTATTTAAAGGGTTTTGAAATTTTTTAATTCACATTAGACGTATATTACCTTTACTTTTGATTTGCAGTTGCTTCTACTATCTTGTTATAACAAAAAAGCGGAATTGAGATTTAGACTATCTGTTACTTCTCCATTATCTACTTTCTCTATAATACCGTCCTTGACATAAAAACTAGAGCTGCTATTACTAACTATTGCCCCACTAGCATTTCCATTATTATCCGTGAATTTAAATATATTATCCGCTCCGCTGATGCTAGATCCTCCAGCACTGTATTGGCTTAGTATAGATTCGGCAACATTACCTCCATAAGTTTGCTTTTGTTCGGTAACAGAAAGATGATTGTGTATATTTAACTGTTGAATTTTTATTTTCGTCATGTCTTTTACTTTTTGAAAACTTAGTGTAACTAATTGATAGACCAACAAGCTTAGTGATTCTGCTGAATGTTTCAAACCTCTGCAAGAAGTCTAATGTTAGTAACCCTAGCAGTAAATAAGGATTAATTTCAAGCATAATGTAAAAATAAAAAGACAAAATATAAGTATTTATTTTTCTCTAAAATAAATTTTGTCTTAATTAAAAATATGGTTTGTTATGTATACTATTTGAATAGAGCTAATTATTAGGGGATAGAAAAAGTACAACAACTACCCGATAATTAAATATCAACAGAGGTAAAAGCCACAGCGACAAGTAAAAGAAGATTTACGTAGCTAATTGCTATGGCATGTGTAAATTGCGATCGAGAAAAAAATTCATACGAAAGGTAATAATTAATGTTCTTTGAAGATACTCCAGGAATATCAAGCGGTGACATTGTGGGAACGCCCGAAAGCGATCTTTTAATTGCTACTAGCTTTGGTGTAGTTAACGACGATACTATTAGAGGAGCGCAGGGAAATGATATTATTGCTGGCTCCAAAGGCAATGATTTAATACTAGGAGAAGAAGGCA
>JBCCDL010000451.1:0-5319 GCA_039030815.1 Cyanobacteria bacterium P01_A01_bin.83
CTACGATAATTACCTGAATTGCTAATCAAAGCTCCACCCAATACTATCCCCAAACTCAAGCCCAAACTATCAGCTAGTCTGGTAATAGCAAAGGCTTCATTGCGTTCCTCTGGCTTGGTTAAATCAATGATGGCGGCTTCAGTAGCAGGCCAATACATGCCAATCCCAAACCCCATCAACAGATTACCTAGAACTAAAGTTGAAAAGTTGGTAGTTAAAGATAACACCACGTCGGCAATTACTGAGATAGCAGCAGAAGCCAACAAAATTTTTCTGCGTCCCCATTGAGGAGAATCTACTCCCTGTCCACCAAGAAATCTCCCCGCTACCCCAGAAACAGAACCACTACCCAAAGCCAGACCAACCATGGTCGAAGAAAGACCAACCTGATTGACAAAAAATATTGGTGCGTAGAATAGAGTAAAACCATTCCCGATTCCTGATAGCAGTCTACCTGCTGCTAAAATCCAAACCTTAAAATCAAACTTAAGTAGGTCAGCCATAAAATCGAGTAATGCTTATCAGATCGCAGTTCATAACTATACCGTTTATGATTTGCGCTTTGTATCCAACATTAGTCTGGTCTTTAGCGTTTTGAGCATTTATTTGTGCGAAATAATAAATTATCAGGCTTTGAATGAGGTTAAACTTAACTGAGCTTCGATTTGGTCGGAAATTGCTTTAAGGCGCTGACGCTTGTCATGAGGTAGAATCGGTTCAAGTACATCAAACCAGAATTTTATCAGTAAAGGACTTGCTCCTTGCTCAGAGGCGATCTGCGCATAACACGTCATAATTGAGCTAGCAATCAAGGTGCGGTCTTCTGGCTGATATGAGGCTAACTTTTGATTGATCCAATTAGATACTTGGTCTCGATAGCTGCTATAGGATTCAAGCAAGGATTCTGCTGCGGCAATCTGTTTGATTTCACTAGCAAATTGAGTGGATAAAGCTTCAATAATCAAGCTTACATGCTTTTGCTTTTGACTAGAACTCGTTAGAGAGGGAACTTTACCATAAGTAGAGTCTAACTGCTTGCGTCTTTTAGATTCGCCCATATTTAATTGTTAAATAACATTTGCCCATAAATTAATTAGCCTGACTTATAAATTATACGTTTTGTTTGGTCAAACAAAACCGACAAACGAAGCAATATCTAGAACAGATCTGAAAATAGGCAATTCAAGCAGCACAAGATAATTAAAACTTTCAGGACTTTTGATATCTAAGGATTTATGGATTCGTACCAGATAATATTGATTACTCTAGGGTAATAGTGAATTTGTTCGGTAAAACTAGCAGCGCTACAATCTACTAACACTAACCAAATGTCAGGTAAAAGCACTACTGACTTCAGCAGATATTTAACTCCCTAGATAGATGTTTGCTAAATATAGTAAAGTCGATGCTAAATTATAGAGTATAAATGCTTATTAATCCAATACTAAACAAGAGATGAGACTATTGACAAAGCAACCATATTTGCCAATAAATAATTTAACTCAAGTTTCTTTGAAGGTAAGGAAGTGTAAGCAGCTACCGTAGCTAGTTAAGCCAGCGTGGTATAACATAATCCTGATATTAAATATAAGAGGACTAATATGAGCGATATACAAGAACAAATACAAAAAGAACGTGAGAGTGCCAGAGAAGTTTGCAGTACTGAAGGAGCAACTTCAGGCGAATGTGCTGCGGCTTGGGACACAGTAGAAGAATTATCAGCAGAAGCATCTCATCAAAAGCAAAATGCTCCCAAGAAAAGTTCTTTAGAGCAGTATTGTGATGAAAACCCTGATGCTCTAGAGTGTCGCGTTTACGAAGACTAGTCTGATAAATTTTCATTTGAAAAATGTCAAGCATGTCCAGCCAAAAATTAAATAACTGTTAATTAACTAAGGTGAGAAAGTAAATGTTTCTCGCCAACGGTCAGGAAATATCTGCGCTTCTAATGCGGGAAACCTGACCTTTATTTTTGACTCACAGATTACTCTTTCGTTTTGTGGCGGAGTAATCTGTGAGGGTTAGTCAAACAAGGAATTTAATCGGTTAGCGGCTTACCGTTGACTTTAAGCTATTGTTAATGCACTCTTAGAAGATAATCTCAAGCTATTTCACAGGTTAGCTCCAAAGCGCGAAGCCGAACATGAACATAGGTAGTAGATAGATAAATCTAATTAAAACAGTAAACGATGGATATTTGGTTTAGACCTTTGGTATGGATGGACTACCGCTTGGGAGTATTACTAGCGGTAATTATCCCCTTGGTTTTGTTGATTTGGGTATTGTTCCAAGGACAAGAAGCCATGCAAAAATTATTGATCATTTATTGGCGGGTTGCTAGCTTATTGATGATCACGGTTTATTTGCTGATTCCAGATTGGAGAATTGGTTTTATCAGTGGTTTCGCGGCTCGGGTTCTCATTGCTATTTCCTTATGGTTTTGGGTAGATCTAAATGAAGAGATTAGAGACATTCCCCAAAGCTTTATCAAACTGATGTTTACCTCTTGGCGTTGGGCAATGACAGCTTACTGTGTCTTAGGTGCGATCGCTAAATCAATTTTTCTGCCCTGTGGTATATCTCGTAGCACTGCCGAAACTGCGTTTTGTCAAGTCTGGTTAGAAGCACCCCAAGCTTATCGTAATTTGCTGCACAGCAAACCAGGAAATGAAGGATTTTTAGGATTTATTGGTTCAGTTGGATTAGTAATTTATATTATCTACCTTGCTTATTTTGTCTTGATCCGCTTAGGTAAACAAGGGCGTTCGGCATTAGAGCAGTAGATTTGATCAACAGTTAGCAGCAGCGCTACCTATAAAGGCTAACTAGTCACACTCGTGGAATAGACGGTGACAGAACAAGCAATATACCAAGCGCCAATTATTGAAAGAGCTTAAATTTGAGAGCTTGCAGTAAAAAAAACATGTCTGAAGCAATTGGTTTACGTCTAGAAAAATATACTCTCAAGCGAAAGCAAGAAGTGTTAATGGTTAATTTAGAAACTGTGGCAGGAGAACCAGACATAGTCATGATCTATGGCGGTTTTTCTAGCTCATTAATGAGACCCACTTCATTTGACCCAGAGATTCCCGTGATTGCAGATGACTCAAAAATCACCTCGATTGATCGTCTTGTCAGTCCTTATGACCCCAATAATCCTCAATATATTGAATCTGGAATGAGCTTGGCAGCAATGAAAACTGTTTTAGCCCAAATGAATCTTTAGCTAGTTATACCGAAGGAAAATAGAGACTTAAATACTTAACTCGTTTACCCAAATTTAAAATTTATCGCTTATTTTATGTGATACATACTGCAAATTTTGCAGCACGTATCAGATTTAGTAGTACAATTTTGGCTAATTATAAAATTTTTTTAGGCAAAAATACTACAAAAATCCGATTAAATTAAGCTAAGGAGTATATTTGGTGTGAGTAATTTAGCAAAAACTTTATTAGATACTAATCAACTAGCGACAACCCCTCTATTTGGGACAGATGGGATTCGAGGTAAAGCAGGAGATATCCTCAATGCCCCCTTTACGCTACAGTTGGGCTATTGGGCAGGTAAAGTTCTAGAACAGGCAGCAGATCACCAAGGACCAATAATTATTGGGCAAGATTCCCGCAATTCCAGCGATATGCTCTCAGCAGCGATCGCCGCAGGATTAACTGCCGCAGGTTTAGAAGTATGGCATTTGGGCTTATGCCCTACCCCCTGTGTTGCTAATTTAACCAGTAATAGCAACGCCCTGGGGGGCATTATGATTTCAGCCAGCCATAATCCTCCCGAGGATAATGGCATCAAGTTTTTTGGTAGTAAAGGAACTAAGTTAGCAGATTCTCTGACGCAGAAAATTGAGACTTGTCTAAGAAATGACCAGATTCAAACCCGAATGAATCAAACTTGGGGCAAAAATTATCACCGTCCTGAGTTGGTCAAAGAATATGTTCAATCTCTTAAGCAATCTTTGCCTTTACATTCGAGTTTTGAGGGCATGCGTATTGTTTTAGATTTAGCCTGGGGTGCTGCGGTCAAGGTCGCTCCTGCTGTTTTTGAACAGTTGGGGGCAGAGGTAATTAGTTTACATCAATTAGCTAATGGCGATCGCATTAATGTTAACTGTGGTTCAACTCATCTTGAGCTTCTCAAACAAGGCGTTCAAGAGTATCAAGCGGATTTGGGATTTGCCTTTGATGGTGATGCTGATCGCGTGATGGCAGTAGATAGCCGAGGAAGAGTGATTGATGGTGACTATATTTTGTATCTCTGGGGAGATTTACTAAGGCAAAAGCAACAGCTTCCCGAAAATTTGATTGTGGCTACAGTTATGGCAAACTTAGGTTTTGAACGAGCCTGGCAAGCCAAAGGAGGCAAAATGCAGCGCACTAAGGTAGGAGATCGCCATGTTCAAGCTGCAATGTGGCGCACAGGAGCAATGTTAGGGGGAGAACAGTCGGGACATATCCTCTGCCATCATCATGGAGTCTCTGGAGACGGGATTCAAACTGCACTGCACCTAACTTCTCTAGTTCATCAATCAGAGGCTTCTCTGACCGAATTAATTGATAATAGTTTTCAAACTTATCCCCAAATTCTTAAGAATGTCCGTGTTGAAGATCGAGAACGTCTAAGTAGATGGCAAGAATGCGAACCTCTACAGAAAGCGATCGCTCAAGCAGAAGCGGCAATGGGAAAACAAGGGCGAATTCTAGTTCGGGCTTCGGGAACAGAACCTCTAATCCGCGTCATGGTAGAGGCTGTAGACCGTCAGCTAACTAGCTACTGGACAGATCGCTTAGTTCGCACGGTGTCACAAAATTTCGCAGTATAAGAAAATTCCCCCAAAAAAACAGAGGAGAAATTCTCTCCTCTGCTGTTGATCTATCGAAATTGCTCAAGAAAATATAGAATCTAAATCCACTACACAAGTTAAATTCCTGATCGAGTTTTTAACTTACAGAAGAGAAGTAAACTTTAGACTTGACAGGGTCTGGGTTCATAGTTTGATCTCCTTCTTGCCATCCTGCTGGACACACTTCATCAGGATTTGCTTGAACATGCTGAATTGCTTTTAGGGTACGTAGAGTCTCATCTACACTACGTCCAAAGGACAGATTATTGATAGTGGCATGTTGGATTACACCTTCTTTATCAATAATAAATAATCCTCTCAAAGCTACTCCTGCTTCAGGATCTAGAACGTTATAAGCAGTGCTAATTTCTTTTTTAATATCAGAAACTAGAGGATAAGCGATATCTCCAATTCCACCATCTTTGCGATCAGTTTGTATCCAAGCTAAGTGAGAGAATTCACTA
>JBCCDL010000452.1:0-5312 GCA_039030815.1 Cyanobacteria bacterium P01_A01_bin.83
ATATTGCTCCAGGCGCGAACTCTACCATTGCGATACTTATCCAAATATCTGGCTTCAAAGCATGGATCTTTAATTACTCTGCCCTTTGCTCTAGTCCAACCAGGAGCAACGGATTCGGCGACAATCTCACCACGATCTTCCGAGTTCATACTATAGACGACAACGCGATCGCATTCTATGATTCTGCGAACTTCTTTGACGCTGGTTTTGAGAATATCTTCAGTTTTTAAAGATTCTCGAATATGCTGGGTAGCATCGGTAAAGTATTCAGTCCACTTACTTTCGTCTTTTACCTGCTGTTTGAGATGTTTAGCTTCAGCTAATAGTTCGGCATTGTCAAGAGCAAAGCCAATTTGGGTGGCAACTTGAGTTACCCAGCGAATTTCGGGCTGCTGCCATTGACGAAAATCCGAACACTGGTGAGCAAACAACAAACCGAATAGCTGTCCTTCACTAATAATTGGTACGGCTAAATTAGCTTTTACTTCCAACTGCTCTAGCTGCTCAATATAACACTGAGTCAAGCCCGATTCGTAAATGTTGCCCCAGGCACGAACTCTACCGCTACGATAGTGATCGATATATCTAACTTTAAAACAAGGATCGTTAATAACTCTGCCCAAAGATCTAGTCCATCCCGCCGCAACCGACTCGGCGATAATTCTGCCATAATCATCCTGCTTCATACTGTAGACGACAACGCGATCGCAATTTAGTACCCGCCTTACTTCTTCAACGCTGATTTCTAAAATATCCTCTTCTTGAAGAGATTCTCGGATATATCGAACAGCATCAGTGAAATATTGAGTCAGTTTGGTTTCATTTTCTAACTGATGCTGTAACTGTTTAGCATCAACTAGTAATTTGGCATTATCGAGAGCAAAACCAACTTGAGTGGCAATTTGAGCCGTCCAGCGAACTTCAGGCTGCTGCCAATCACGAAAGTCCGAACACTGATGAGCGACAAGTAAACCAAACAGTTTCCCCTCGTTAATAATTGGCGTAACTAAATTAGCCTTGACCTCTAATTTTTCTAGCTGCTCGATATAGCATCTGGTCATGCCAGACTCATAAATGTTACTCCAGGCTCGAACGCGACCGTTAAGATACTTGTCTCGATAGGTAGGTTCAAAGCAAGGATCGTCTATTTCTGTATTCAAAGCTCGTGTCCAGCCAGGAGCTACAGACTCAGCGATTACACTACCATAGCGAAAATCTTGATCTAGACTGTAAACTACCACGCGATCGCACATCAAAACTCGCCGTACTTCCCTAACACTGGCTTTTAAAATGTCTTCTTTATTTATAGAGGCGCGAATATATTGAATCGCATCAGTAAAATGCTGATTCCATTTATTTTCACTTTTAGCTGATATTTCTGATTCAGATGATTCAGAGTCAGTTTGGTTAAATATTCCAGTATCTTCGAGCATAAGACCTACTTGAGTAGCAATTTCAGTAATCTGGTTAATTTCTTGTTCTTGCCAATGGCGAGGAGCGGAACATTGATGGGCAATCAACAAGCCAAATAGTTCATTTTCGCGCATAATCGGGGTAACTACTTTGGCTTTTACCTCTAAAGCTTCTAATTGTTCGAGATAGCAGGAAGTCAGATCTTCTTGATAGATATCATCCCAGGCACGGATGCGACCTTGGCTATATTTTTCTAGGTATCTAACGGCAAAACAAGGATCGTCTATAGTTCTTCCTAAAGCTTTTGTCCATCCCGCAGCCACGGATTCAGCTATAATCGCGCCATAGTTATCTAAATTGAGACTATAAACTACTACGCGATCGCAATTGAGTAAATGACGTAATTCATTAACTGCTGTGTTGAGAATATTATTTGGCTCAGATTCATGAGCAATTTCGCGAATAACATTAGCCAAAGATTTAACTTCATCTTCACGGTCTACTTGAGCGCTTGGTCTGCGACCAGGCGGCGAGACCTCCTGAATTTTGGTTGGTTGAGAATATTGAATCTTGTTGTTACCGTTACCGTTACCGTTACCGTTAACGTTGCTGTTTGTTTCTCGATCCATAGTTAAAGAATTTTCTTTGAGCTGGTTTTTTATTGCTTTAGCTGTAGATTCTCCTGGTGCAGACGCTACAGGTGGGTTGTGATTGCTTAATAAGTAGGCTTCATCGGTTGGCTGTTGAGCTTTGATAATATTGGAAAGAGCGTAACCTGCTGTATTTGCTTGCTGAGTTAAAAAACTTATAGTTTCCGAACTCCAAGTTCTCAATGTCGAGCATTGATGGACGACTAAAAAAGCTGATAATTCATTTTTGACATGAATCGGCGCGATTAATAAACTTTTAATCTCTAGTTTTTTTAAGTCGGTTAATTTCTTTTTTGCTAAATCTATTGCCGAAATATCGTCGATGGCTACGGCTTGACCATAACAATATTGTTCTAAATATTCTTCTGCCAGACAAGGATCGCTAGCTTCTGTGTCTAAAACAGAAACATAATTTGGCTCTAATATCTCAACTATTGCTTCGGATTTTGGTAATTTGCTGGCATCATAAACAATAACGCGATCGCATCTAACTGCTTTTTTAGTAGCTTCAACGGTAAGCTGAAAAATTGTTTCAAGATGCTGATAATGATTAATTCTTAAATTAGAAGATTGGTTCATCGGTATATCTGGCTAAATAACTTCTCAAACACTTATAATCGACCGCAATTGCACAACTCGCGCATCTTCCTCACAATAAATTGTTTGCGTAAAATTACTTAATATTATATTTTCAAAGCTTAATATAAATTGATGTAATAGCCAAAAAAGTTATGCATCATTTTAATTTTCTTTGCCATCATTTTCCCTCGGTATTTCCAAGTTATGTATGTAGATATGTATGTAGAGGACAAGCTTAAAGTTTAATCTTATGGAAAATCCACAGCAAAAAAGTTATGAAAAACTGACTTTAATCGCCGTAGGTGTAGCAGCTTCGATTTCTCTAATCTGGTCGTTGGGAGCGATCGGTAAAGGAATTTGGCAATTGTCTCAACCCGAGGTTGAGACCGAATTAGATAGCAAAAATATTCCTGATTTTTCTCGTGTGCCAAACGTGACTACTGGAGTATTCAATTACGGCGGTAGCGCTGCCTGGGCTTCCCTGCGTTTAGCCGTAGACTCGATTATCCAGTCAGAACGACCTGAAGTGCAGTTACGCTATGTTCAACCTCAAAATGAGCCGCCAGGTTCTAGCCCTGGAATTAAGATGCTTATTAAAGGGGAGATAGATTTTGTTCAGTCTTCTCGTCCTCTGCATCCAGAAGAATATCAATTAGCCGAACAAAAAGGTACCAAGCTAAAACAAATTCCCGTGGCTGTTGATAGTATTGCGGTGGCGGTTCACCCCAGCCTTAATCTTTCTGGTTTAACCCTAAGCCAACTACAGGGAATCTACACAGGAAAAATTATTAATTGGCAACAGTTGGGTGGTGCGGATTTGCCGATTACTGCCTATGTTCGTCCTGCTAGTACAGGAGAAATCGTTGATTTTATTGATTCAAAAATTTTTCAAAATAGAGAAATGGGTTCAAATGTGAGATTTGTGCCGACAGCTACTCAAGCACTTCGCAAATTGGATAAAAATCCAGGAGGCATTTACTATGACTCTACAGCAACAATTGTGACTCAATGCACCGTTAAACCAATACCTTTGGGAGAGTCAGACAATAATTTGGTTGCACCCTATCAACAGCCTTTAGTACCTGCTTCTGAATGTCCTCAAAGACGTAATAGACCAAATATTCAAGCATTACGTACTGCCCAATATCCTCTTACTCATTATTTATATGTGGTGTTTCGACAGGGTGAAGAGGGTTCAGAAATTGGTCGAGCATATGCTAATTTTTTACTTACACCCCAAGGTCAAAAGTTAATCTCCAAGACAGGTTTTATTCCTCTTGATTAGGATCGGGATTTGACAATTTTTTAGGTTCTGATAGCTGTTTAGCAAACTCAGCTAACTTTTGAAAAGAATCAGTAACAATCAAAGACTGCTGAGAGATTTTGTGGGATAAATCTGTAATATCGCCGATAAATTGATTCATTAAAAGCAAACTGGGTGCAGTCTTAGAGCTTTCTACCAATTGACCTGTAGTTGGATCTAAATCGTAGTCGTAGGTATCTATTGGTTCCAAAATTGCTGCGCTAGATTCGATGGTAATCTCTCCCATTGGCAGTTGGGCAGGTTCGTTTGCAGGTGCGGATGAGCGGACTATTTTTTCTTTAAGATTGTTGATTATATCTACCATTTGATGCAGATTTTGCTGTGACTGGCTCAACACTTCTACTTTTTTAGTCGCTTCAGCGATCGCTTTTTGAGTAGTACTGATGTCGTTTCCAACCTGAATATCTTGGGGCTCGCTAATTATTTCTCGATAATCAAGCTTCTGAGGTACTAAATCAGGATTAAGAATTGGTTTTGTTTGCTGTTCCATAGCGGACATTTGAGCTAAAAGATTTCCTGTAGCTGTTGACTGGTGGCTAATTTTTGCTCTGAGATCTCTCAGTGCAGCTTGGTTTTCCACTAATAGCTGAGATATTTGTTGATTGAGGTCTTTTGTTTGTGATTGTTGTGCAACCTCATTTTTTTGAGCGTCTTTGGCAGCATCTAATTCTTCTTTTAGCTTAGCTCTGTCTAGAGTCAAGCCTAATTGTAGAGCCAGTTGAGTAAATAGATCTATTTCTGAGTGCAACCATTGATGCGGGTGTTGACACTGGTGTCCGATGAGCAACCCAAATAATTGCTCGTCCTGCAAAATTGGCACTACTACACTGGCTTTGACTGATAAAGATTCAAGCTGTTCTAGATGGCAGCTAGCTAAATTAGCCTGATGGATGTTGGCGATTGCCTTGGTTCTACCTTGACGATATTTCTCGCCATATTCTCTAGCGAAACAAGGGTCTTTTAGGTCAGAGTTTAATGCTCTGGGATAACCAGGTATAACTGATTCAGCGACAATCTCTCCGTTAAAATTAGCATCAAATTGATAGACAATAACGCGGTCGAGTTTAATTACTTTACGTGCTTGTTCGACAGCGATTTTTAGTAGTTCTGATTTATTGACACGTTCGCTAATACCAAGACTAAAGTTATTTAAAAGTTGCGTTGGCAAACTAGTTTCTGGCAATCTCTGTAGCAACTTAGCATTATCGAGGGCAAAGCCTACCTGAGTGGCAATCTGTGTCACCCAGCGAATTTCATAATCAAGCCAGTTACGAGGTTCGCTACATTGATGGGCTACCAGTAACCCGAACAGCTTGCCTTCATTAAGTACGGGCGTAACTAGGTTG
>JBCCDL010000453.1:0-5302 GCA_039030815.1 Cyanobacteria bacterium P01_A01_bin.83
ACCAAGGCGCAAAAAAAAGGTTTCAGACAGTATTTAGGGGGATTATGGGGTCAACGTTCTGCTGGATGCAAGCTCCAGCAGCTGCGTTGACTTTGAGAAAGCGAGAGAAAAAACTTGTCTCAGATGGCGAGAGATGCTGTAGGAGTAACATATCACAAATTACACCACTGTCTTGATGCAGTCGCTGCACGAGCGAAGCTCGAAGTACGGCGCGTTGCGCCATCGTCCGCTTTGCGGACCCGAATGCGAAGCATTGGTTCTAGCGACGCTTGGGCGCTCACGCCCAAGTACAGAGGCTACCGCATTACTAGTCAGCGAAGCTCGAAGTACGGCGCGTAAGCGCTGTCTTGCCGAAGGCAAGACGATGGCTTTTTTTGTGCCGTTGAGCGCCGTACATGCGGCAAACTCTCGCCGTCTTACGTGGTTGGACATGCTCGGGAGACCCGAGCGTCCCCCACGCGCTTTGTAGCGACGCTTGCCTGCTTAGTCTTCGACTTGCACGCTTACGCAGGCTGCACCGCGCTGCATCGCTTTCTGACTGAAGCAACTTGGTCTGCCCCTCAGATAAATGAGCGTCGCTTAGGGGTGATGAACAAATGCAGCCAAACCAGAATAAGTAGAGGATTTAGTCTAATTGTTGATGATTCAGGGCATAGGAAAAGCGCACCGCCACGCAACGCGAATGCGTTGCCACACATGCGGGCATAGCCCTTTGTTGCTTCGCAAGACGATGGGGCATTAGCCCTGTCTGAGGTCTCCTCAGCGTAAAGACGGAGCAAGAAGTGGGAATTTTACCGCAGGGGTAGGTCGTCAATACATCGGAGAAATCGGTAAAACAGATAATGGCAATGTTGTAGTAACAACTCACCTTTATGATGGAAAAAAAAGCTTACCTTTAGTTCCGAAGGCACGAGGCACATCGGTTTTCAGCCAAACATTAATTTATAAAATTTTGTTGTCCTCTGATGGTAAAATACTGACGATATAGTTCGCAACTAGCGATCGCTTTATCTCCAAATTGTTTAATCAACCCCATACTGCTCAACTTATGAGTCACAATCGGGTCGAGGACAATTGGTTCGTTGGCATTTAAAATCTGAGTCAGTGCTTGAGCTAAATTAGGCTGTTTTTTTAGTGTTGTCCAGTGACGCTGCAAATGATGAGCATAAATTCCACTAGCAGTAGGAGCAGTTTCTAACAGTTGCGAGAGAGTCGTGTCTTCTCGACTAAGATGATAAAGCGCTAAGTTGACCAATGCTGGATGTCCACCAATCATTGCCATCAACTTTTGGGCTTCTTTTCCATCTTGCCATTGCAGTCCATAGCGTCGTGCCAACTCTTGTACTTCTGCCAGACTAAAACCAGTTAGCTGGATTGGCAATCCTACATTAAACGGGGACTGATTTAGCTGCAAAGGAATATAAATTTCCGTAGAATGAACCACCACCAGCCGCAACTTTTGCCAAACTGGAAGCCTCTTACCTTCTTCATGCCAAGAACGCAACAGAGGCAAAAAATCTTTTGCTATTTGAGGATACTCAAAAATTTGATTCAGCTCATCTAATGCCAAAACCAATGGGGTATCTATTAACTCTAGTAGATAATCTTGAAGATAAAGAGTACAGCTAATGGTACTGCCCAAATCTTCATCCCAATACTCGTCTAACTTTGCTTGGCGCTGAAGCTGATGCGATATACTTGCACATAGCCAGCGTAAAAATAGATTTAGGTCACTGACGATTGAACATTCAACTTGTTCTAGGTTCAAACTAACAATATGGTAGCCTAAACCAGCAGCATAATCTAAATTCCTGAGCAATAGTGAGGTTTTTCCCATTTCTTTGGGCGCTTTAATTCTAATTAAGGCTCCTGGTTTTTCAATCTCGCGATCAACTCGCTCTGACAAAGAGCGTTTGAGATAAAAAGGTGAGTTTAACGGTACTGAGCCACTGGGATAACAAGGCAACTTGTTTGACTCAAAAGCTTTTGTTTCTGAAATCTTTCTCTTGGTCAGATTATCAATATGAGACTCTAGCAGCAGACGACAGTTTTTCTTGGTTACACGCTGACCAATAAGCTCTGAAAGTCTTTGATATAATTCAGGAGCGACAACTGTAGTAAAGTAGCCAGGACTATAACCTGCTTTTATAGCCATTTGATTGTAGGTTTGATATTGCCAAATACCGCGTAGAACAATTGCTTCTGTAGAATTGAGAGGACGATTTTTGCTCTCAATCAATTGACGATCAATAATTTCAAAGAGACAATCTAGATTCATAGTAGTCTATAGTCTGCTTGCATTCAGCTTTATTGGGTGTTTCTAGCTATTATCTATCGCGATTGAGCATAAGCATTATACAATTTGAAACAAATGAGCAGCCTGGAAACTTTATTGGAAACCTGTTTTTTGGTCTGGCTCATACTATGTGTCGAGCAGTGGAAGCGTAACAATCGAATGTTTAAAAAGAGGGCGTACGCCCTGGGAACGACGTGGCTTCAGACCCAACTATTTCGGTGACTACTCTTGTTCAAACAATACTTTTTCTCTGGCTTTCATATGAGATTTTTCATGAGTTCGGTGCTAGATTTCATGAGCTTTAGGAATTGAAAATTAAATTAATATTAAAGACAGATATGTACGGCAAAGTATCAATTACTGCGCTTTTCAATAGCACGGTTGGATGGGACTTGTAGCTGCGTGAACTTATTTCACGTTACAGTCCCTTATCTGCTTCGGGTTGGGCATCACATGCAAGACAGCGCGTACGCACAGATTGCGCTCCGCGCATCTTATGGCACGTTAGGAAAAGAATAATATACGTCTAATGTGAATTAAAATGATAACGACTATCACCTCGAAACAAAAAATTACATTACTTAAGGCTTAAATATCAGAGCTAAAAGTCAAGCATCAAAGATTTTAAAAGCTAATAGCTGATAGCTGATAGCTACGAACTAATAACTTTTAAACGAAGCTAATTCACATCAAGCGTAATATGGCATTACGTATTTAGATTAGGGTACTTGCTACTTACAAACCGTCAACTTTTGTATTGTCTTAACATAACTTTGTACGGCTATAGTATCTGAAAAATAAATAGTTGATTTGACAAAAAAACAGAACAGGAAGAGAGTAAATTAAAAGAAGTTTCCCTAGTTCTTCCCTAGTTGATTTCATTATGTTTACTTAAAGAAAAACAATTGTTCATTATTCATTGTGAGGGCGTAATACATGCGGCAAACTTTCGCCTTTGTGGGGTTTCCCCAGAATGTTGACCGCCCGAAATTGTTCATTGGGATTCAATGATTCATGACTAAACTACTATTGCGCTGCTTTTTTGTGGCGATCGCTATTATCTTATTAAATACCGCCTGTAATTCTGATACTCAACTGCAAAACGACACATCAAGATCAGGATCAGAATCTGATGCCTTACAAATCTGGTGGGATAAAGGCTATAACTCCGAAGAAGATGAAGCACTGCAAAACTTAGTCAGAAACTGGTCACAAAAAACGGGGAACAAAGCACAAATAAATTTTTATACCTTGGACAAGCGATCGGAAAAGCCCCAAAGGTATTTAGAAAATGGCATTGCTCCCGATATCTTTATGAGTTTTAAAGCCGAAAGCACTCTTAATCCAACTTTGGCATGGTCGGGAAAACTAACCGATGTTAGCGATATCATCGAGCCAAATAAAAAACTTTATGACTCTGGGGCATTAGAAACTGCCTATTATTACAATAATGCAGCGCAAAAATGGAGTTATTATGCCGTTCCCATACATCGGGCAGCGCTACACATTTATTACTGGAAAGATTTACTAGCAAAAACAGGTCGAACACCAGCGGATATTCCTCAAGATTGGGATGATTTTTGGCAATTCTGGCTCGATGTAGCCCAAGATTTGAACGCTGATGGGCAACAAAAGATTTACCCCATCGGTTTACCTATGTCTTCTGAGGCAGGGGATACTTATCAAGCTTTTGAGCATGTTTTGGAAGCTTATGATGTTGACTTACTTGATAAGGAAGGCAATCTAAGAGTAGACAATCCTCAAGTACGTCAGGGTATTATTCAGTGTCTTGATTGGTACACCCAGTTTTATTTACAGGGACATGTACCTAAAGATGCTGTTGACTGGAACAATGCTGCCAACAACAGTCAAATCCTAAATCAACAAATACTGACAACTACCAATGCTACCCTTTCAATTCCTGCGGCATTACGTCAAGACAGAAATGCCTATCGCGATCGCTTGGGAATTGTCGAATTGCCCAACAAACCCAACGGCGAACCAATGAGACATATATTTTGGGTTGAGCAAGCAGTAATTTTCAATGATGCGGCACATCCAAAATCAGCTAAAGACTTTCTAACCTATCTCACACAACCAGAAGTAATCAATACTTTTCTCAAAGAATCAGGGCGACACTCCCCAGCACACACAGAAGTTTATCAAGACCCCTATTGGACAAATCCCGAAGATCCTCACACTTCCACAGTATCTAGAACTCTAACCAAGGGAAGAATCAGATCGATTTATCCTGCTAACAGCCCAGCCTATAGCGTTGTTCTTCAAGAAAACATTTGGGGTCAAAGCTTAGAGAATATAGTGCTAAATGGTGTTACTCCCGAACAAGCCGCGGCTCAGGCGATCGCCAGAATCAAAGAGATTTATGCCCAATGGGATTAAATCATTGAACATTGAACATTGAACATTGAACATTAAGCCCTAATAAATACTAGAAGACTGAATGATAAATGTTAATTGATAAATGATAAATGTCAAATCGTACAGGCGATCGCTTCTGTATCCTCTTCAAAACAAACATAATCTAAACAATGAGGATTTTCTCTTAAGGATTTTGCCAGTAACCAGCCTGCGATCGTCCAGGTTTGGAATTTACGGGAAGATTTGCCGATCAAACGACCATTTTTGCCATCGTAATACTCAGGCCAATCATCCTGGGCTAAACGCAATTCGGCGATCGCCATCGCCCGATCTGCCAGGTCTTCGCGACCATGTTTCTGACATGCCGCCATCATCATCCACAGCAATACGGGCCAACTACCACCATTGTGATAAGACCAGGGAGTATTTTTGGGGTCGCAGCCTGTAATAATTTCCCAGGTTAATCCTTCGACCGCAGGGTAACACAGCTTCATAGGCATTTGGCTAACTAAATCTGACCACCGATTTTCAATCAGGGTCAAGATATCGTTAGATTGCTGTTCCGTGGTCAGGGAACCCATAATTGCCACTAAATTTCCTAAAGCAAAAAAGCGAAAATCCATTTTC
>JBCCDL010000454.1:0-5298 GCA_039030815.1 Cyanobacteria bacterium P01_A01_bin.83
ATCAATCGATCTGGCTACTCAAAAGCAAATAGATGTTGCTAGTTCTGTCGAACAAGCCGAGGTTTATCATAGTCAAGGTTTTTGGTATGATGCATTATCTGTATTGGCAGAGGATGAGGATGCTATTGTTGAACAGCCTTTGATCCGTCAGAAATGGTCGCAAATGTTGGAATCAGTTGGCTTAGAAGAACTAGCTCAAGAATCTTTTGTGGAAACCGAATTAATTGAATCTTCTGCTACTTCTTTATAAAAATTGATTTTTGATTTTTCTTAAATTATTTCTGATAAATAGTTAAATGAACTCACACTATTTATAGCAGTCGAAGCAAAGCTTAAGACGTTAAATAGATATCTCGCGCAGAGGCGCAGAGGCGCAGAGGCGCAGAGAGATTTAGAGCTGTCCTAATCTATAATTCGATTGCTATATATAGTAAATTTTTACTCATATCTTCTTCCTAACCAATAAAATTTAACTGTCCATATTTTAAAAGTGATCGCTCTCTAAACCTGATCAAATAATAATAATAACCAAGAGCGATCGCATTTTTCCCAAAAAAACACTTACCCAACAACCGAAATACCTTCCACTATCAAAGAAGGAGTATTACAGTAACCATTCCAGATAGCATCATTGCCGATCGCAACTATCTGTTTTAAAATCTGATAGACATTACCAGCGATCGCCGTATCTTTAATTCTACCTTTAATCTTGCCACCCTCAACTCGATAACCGAGATCGACATTAACTGAAAAATCACCACTAAGATCAGCACCACCACCCAACATTTGATCGACAATGATGCCGTTGTCTAACTTACTAACTAACTCCGCAAAAGAATTGTCTCCAGAGGTAATAATTAAATTAACTAGAGAAGAATTAGGATAGCTATCTAAACTGGGACGAAAACCGTTTCCTGTGGGTTTTATATTTAACTTGCGTGCCGTAGTGCGATCGCTATAAAATTGTCCTAAGATGCCATTGGTAATTAGTTTCAAGTTCTGCGTCGGCATTCCTTCGTCATCAAAAGGACAGTCGTATGGTTTAAGCCCAGGCTGTTGAGAGAGATTAATTGATTCTGAAGCTACCAGCTTATGTTGTTGCTTACTCCAAGGGGAAGAGTTTTCCAGAACTCTCTTACCATTTAATGCCGATGCTACCGTATCCCAAAGTATAGTTGCAGCATTAGCAGTTAATAAAACGGGAACATTACCCTGGGGTGGGGATACGTTTTTTTTTGCCCAATCTAAACGCCTGATAATACTTTCAATAATAGGGTCAAGGTTTAATTTCTCCTTACTATATTCACCGTCAAAAATACCCAAAAAATCTTCGCCACGCACTAATTCTGCACCCAGAGAACAACTCAAACCTGACTCTTTATAAAAACAATTGAGTCCCTGAGAATTGATTAGCCTAGTCGTTTCTTGTTCAAATTCCAATTCAGCAGAACAAATCAATTCAGGATATTCTTCCCGCAGTTTACCGATAGCTTGATTGCCAATTTCGATCAATTTTGTAACCGACGCACTGACTCCAGTAAGATCATGATCTGCTTGACCAGATGCTGCCAATTCAATACTTTCAGGCTTATTGAGACTTGATAGAGCGATCGCTTTATCAATTAATAATTCAGGCTCAATTTTACCGTAGGCTACTGCTAAACCTGGTCGATTATTTTGCCATAATCTCAAAGCTGTCCCCATAGATTGACAGCTTTCTAACTGCTTGAGGCGATTTCCTTCAAAGAATACTGGCTGAGATTGAGATGTTACCTGATAAACTTCGACATACTTGATTCCACGATGAGATGTTAACTGGAGTAATGATTCTAGTTCTTCGTTCATTATTTTTGAGGCTGCTTAGTAAGGGTTTGGTAACAATACCTAAGTTGCTTGTTTAATTGACCACGAATAATTGTTGGGCAGCGTAATAATTAAATGTAAAATCTTAGTACTATCGACCAGTAATACTATGGCAAGATTGAATTATATATGACCAACCTTACCTTAGAATTAAAAAATCAGTTATTAAATAATCGCTATTATCTTGAATACCTGATCGCTAATAGCAGCCATAGCCATAGTCAAGTTTTTTTCGCTAGAGACATAGTTACACATCGCCCATGTATTATTAAGCGGCTGTGTCTCGATTTTTGCCCGACTAAGCGTAAACACAGCGCAAAATTATTGTTTCAGCATGAGGCAAAGATTTTGACCAGACTTAATGGTCAACACAGTCAAATTAGTCGATTATATGACTATTTTAATGACAACGGTTCTTCATATCTGGTGCAAGAATGGATTGCTGGTGATACCTTAGAGCAAAAGCTACGGCTAAAAACAAGGCTATCTGAATCACAAACTAGAACAATTTTATTGAGTCTGCTATCAGTTTTGGACTGTATCCATAGCTTAGGAATTATTCATCGTGATATTAAACCTCAAAATATTATTTTACGAGAGAGAGATCGTCTACCTGTCCTGATTGACTTTAGTGTGGCATATCAAATGAGCGATCTTACCCCACCGATGCCAATGATTGTCGGTACTCCTGAGTACATGTCTAGAGAACAATCCATGGGGCAAATTGCATATCAGAATGATCTATATAGCTTGGGTGTCACTACGATTTGTCTATTGTCAGGATTGTCTCATAATACTTACCAAAACTGGAGAGAACTCTCGATTAGCGATGATTTAAAATTGGTAATTCATCGGGCAATTTCTGACAAACCAAATCTCAGATTCAATTCTGCTCAAGAAATGCGGGCGGCATTATTACCTACTTCTCCTCTAAAGTTACATCCAAAAAATAAGGGCAAATCTCGCTTCAACTCCTGGTTGATATATTCAATTTTAGTTATACCAATTATTGGTGTTTGGTTTATATGGCGATATCCCAAGACCCAGCTTGTTACAAAACCACCGACAAAATATACTCAAATTATTCCTGAAGAGACATTAGTTGTTGAAGATGAATCTCTCATAACTAAGAATACTGATAAAAAGATTGCTACCACTATTTTCCAAAATGTAATCTTCCCTGTTGGCAGTTCATCAACGCAAATTATGGAGGCTTTAGGAGAACCTGTTTGGCGCCAACCTGGGTTTTGGTCAAATAGTACGGCTTGGTCATATGAAAACATTGTGGCAAAAGGAATTGACTTGGGATATATATTTAACACCCAAACCAATAAACTGCTTCAGGTAGAAATAGCAGTCCCACCCCAGACTGACTACCGTAAATTGCAAGATGCTTTGACTTTTTTGTCTGGGGGAAAAACTAATTCTGATTTAGAACAAGGCTTACAGACAGTTTATCAGCGTCAGCAATCTACTTATAATTTTACAGTTGAAGATTTAAAGGGTACGATTCAACGCAACCATAAAGATCGTATTTACATGGCTGTATGGCAAGAAGATTTCCATTAGCTTATCCCTCTTCTGTCAGACTCCGAAAACTGAGGAAGTCTGCGTACCTATCTTGCTATTTTAAGGCGATCGCGTGCTTTAGATCGTTATTGATGATAAATTAATTATCCTGGTCAATAGCTGACTTTCGGCTACAACTAGCTTCTTCTGGCTCAACTCAAAAAAAATCATGACTTCTATCCTCGAACAGCTTAAAGATTCTGTTAGTCAAGCTTTAGTGTCCGCCTTTGGCGCAGAATTAGCGGATACAGATCCTTTAGTCGCTCCCACCAATAATCCTAAATTTGGTGATTATCAGTCCAATGTCGCCTTGTCTTTAGCTAAACCCTTAAAGCAGAATCCTAGAGCGATCGCGCAATCAATTATTGATCATCTAGAAATTGACCAGATCTGCGAACCTCCCACAATTGCAGGGCCAGGTTTTATCAACTTTATGGTAAAATCTGATTATATTGGGCAGTTATTGCAAAAAATTCAACCAGACCCCAGATTGGGTATTGCTAAAGTAGAGTCAGCAGACAAGGTTGTAGTAGATTTTTCTAGTCCTAATATTGCCAAAGAAATGCATGTAGGGCATTTGCGTTCTACTATTATTGGCGATGCGATCGCGCGTATTTTAGAATTTCGTGGTTATGATGTGCTGCGTCTCAATCATGTCGGCGATTGGGGAACTCAATTTGGCATGTTAATTGCATATTTAAGGGAAGCTTACCCAGAGGCTTTGACTACAGCAAATGCTTTGGATATTGGTGATTTGGTTACGCTTTACAAACAAGCCAAGGTTCGCTTTGATCAAGATGAAGAATTTAAGCAGACTGCCAGACAGGAAGTAGTTAACCTTCAAGCAGGGGCAGAAGATAGTCGTCATGCTTGGAAATTATTGTGCGATCAATCTCGTAAAGAATTTCAGGTAATCTATGATTTACTCGATATCAAACTAGAGGAAAGAGGAGAGTCTTTCTATAATCCTTTCCTAGAAGATGTTATCAATAAGTTAGACCAAACAGGTTTGTTAGAAGAAAGCGAGGGTGCTAAGTGCGTTTTCCTTGATGGTTTTACCAATAAAGATGGCGATCCTTTACCGCTGATTGTGCAAAAAACCGACGGAGGATTCAATTACGCTACTACCGATTTAGCCGCCCTTAAGTACCGCGTTAAGGAAGATGGTGCCAAGAGAATCATTTACGTTACCGATTCTGGACAGGCAAATCACTTTGCAGGAGTGTTTCAAGTCGCCAGAAAAGCAGGAATCTTACCCGATGATGTAGAGGTAGTTCACGTACCTTTTGGGTTAGTGCTAGGTAAGGATGGCAAAAGAATCAAAACTCGTGCGGGAGACACCGTTAAACTCAAAGATTTGTTAGATGAAGCAGTCGATCATGCTCGTGCAGAATTAGAAGCCCGATTAAAAGCAGAAGGACGAGATGAATCACCAGAATTCATCGCCCATGTAGCTCAAATAACAGGACTAAGTGCGGTCAAGTATGCAGACTTGAGTCAAAATCGTACCTCAGATTACAAGTTTGACTTCGATAAAATGCTCGATTTAAAGGGCAACACTGCGCCATATCTACTCTATGCTTATGTGCGTCCCCAGGGGGTTAGTCGCAAAGGAAATATTGATTTTACTCAGTTAGATACTAACACTCCAATTGAGCTAACCGCAGATGCCGAATTAGCCTTAGCAAAACACATTTTACAGCTTGAGGAAGTAATCAAAGAGGTGGAATCAACTTTGTTGCCCAATCGTATTTGCCTATATCTGTTTGAATTAAGTCAGAAATTTAATCAGTTTTATGAACAATGCGAAATTTTAGATGCTGGTGAACCCCAGCGTACTTCGCGCCTAATTTTAGCCGACTTAAC
>JBCCDL010000455.1:0-5283 GCA_039030815.1 Cyanobacteria bacterium P01_A01_bin.83
ACAGCGATCGCCATTTTCTGCCCGAATACCGCATGAACAATGTGTCCGCCATCAAGTTGTCCAATGGGCATTAAGTTGATGGCAGTAATAAATAAGCCCACACAACCTGCAACCGCTATGGGGTGTAGTTTAATTGCCATTTCTGAGGTTAAGGCTGAACCCAAAGCCAGTTTAGATAATAGACTCAGGAAAAATGATAAGCGAGGGTCTTGGGCTTGAATATTAAATGCCGATGAGTCATCTAGGGGAACTACTTCCGACAAAGATAAACCCCAGAATAGAATCGGAATAATCGCCAGCAAGCCAGATAACGAACCTGCAATTGCCGTATCAAATAAGGCTTTACGATGGGGAATAGGAGAGCGTCTTTGCATAATTGCCCCCAAAGTACCCAAAGAAAAGCCATCCAATAAAAAGGGGAAAGGAATGAAGTAGGGCAGAGTGGTTCTTACTTTGTAGTAGGTAGCAACAAAATAATGACTAAACTTTTGCAGGGCAATGATTAGCAGTAATGGCAAGCTATAGGCAAACCCTTGCCAGAATAATCCTGGCTGAGACAAGATTTCCTCCGAAGGAGTCCCATCAATACTCGTCCCCGCTACAGTAGCAGTCAACAAGGTAATCAAAAACATCGTCAGGGCAAAAAGAACCCGAGAATCATTCTGAGAATTGCCTTGTTCAGCAGCTTGAGCTTCAGGATTAGGTACTAGGGCAAAAAAAGGTTTTCCTTTGAGACTTTCCTGAAAAATCAAGAAAAAGCGATCGCCAAAAGCCTCTTCTACATTATCTTTAATCTCGTCATAGGCTTTCTTGGGAATAGTTTTGAGCTTGCCACGGCAAAAAATTGCCTGGGGACGATAATCGATATTTTGCAAATAATAAATATTCCAGGGAAAACAGTTGCGTAATGTGGCTTCTTCCTGACTATCAATTGGTCGTGGTTCGGGGATTTTGCTTTTTGCTTCGTTAATGATAGATCTAATTTCCTTTTCTTGAGGGGCAGGTAATTTAGTTTGTTTGTCGGTTCTGCCTCGCTGTACTAACCAGCCATATAGAAGAGGACAGATGATTAAAGGAAACAGAAATACTGGTAAAGGAAGCTGTTCTGATCCAAAGGCATAAGTCCAAGCAGTCCAGATACAGGACGGCATCATAATTACCAACCAACACAACCAGATAGGGGTGGTGGTTTTATGCTTCACAGTTCGATCAACAACAATGTAAGCAATAGGGGCTAGTATAATTAAAAACCAGAGTTTCATAAAAAAGCATTCCGAATCTGTTCTGAGAATTCTGTTTCTATAACTGTTTTGGACTGTAAATTAAGTATCTGAATATACAATAAAAATGTAATTAAACAATCATTTTAAGTACGATTATTTATATAATGCCCCAAAACTCGACAGAAATTACCGCAAGTCCTGGTAACACTAGAACTCCCCGCACTATTATGCCAGGAATTTTTGCGTTTACCCCCAATCGAGATACTCTAGGTGGTACATCTTATTTAATTGTAGATAATATTGGCAATATTCTTCTCGATTGTCCTGCTTGGAATGAAGTTAATCAAGAATTTATTCAGTCTCAAGGGGGGATAAATTACCTAATCATTAGTCATCGCGGCGGCATTGGTAAAAATGTTTGGCAGATGCAGCAAGCTTTAAATTGTCAGGTAATTGTTCAGGAACAAGAAGCATATCTATTACCAGAGAACGAAGTAACCACATTTGCCGATACTTTCTCCCTTAGCCCCGAATTAGAGTTAATTTGGACTCCTGGGCATTCTCCTGGCTCAAGCTGTTTATATTGGCAGCAGCAGGGAGGGGTACTGTTTACTGGTAGGCATCTTCTACCTAAGTCAAAAACGCAAGTGCTTCCTTTAAGAACAGCAAAAACTTTTCACTGGTGGCGGCAGCTTAATAGTATTGCTAAATTACGCGCTCGTTTTTCACTTGATACTCTACAGTATATTCTTCCAGGAGCAAATACTGGTTATCTTCGTGGTACAGGCTACATTGCCAATGCTTATCAACAGTTGCAAGACTTAGATTTAACTTCATTAAAAAACATTGAATATGATTGATTAGGTGATTACTGTTTACTGTTTACTGTTTACTGTTTACTGTTTACTGTTTACTGATTAGGTGATTGCTAAACACAGTTGTTTAAAATGATCCCCCCTGGCTTCAAAACTAAGATATTGATCAAAACTGGCACAGGCAGGGGAGAGTAAAACTACTTTTGCCTGTTGCTTTTGTGCTAGGGAGATACTCTGGGTAACGGCATTTTCCATAGTGTCAACAATTTGATAATTGCTAAATCCGCGATCGCTAAATTTCTGGGCAAAATCAGCGGCAGCTTCCCCAATCAAAAGTACCGCTGCTGCTTTTGCTTTAATCGTATCGATCCAGCTATGATCATCTCCCGATTTAGCTTGTCCTCCAGCAATTAGAATCACGGGTGCTGACACCGAATTTAATCCCACCTCTGCCGCATCGTAGTTAGTTGCCTTGCTATCGTTGATAAACTCAACTCCTTGATGAGTGCAAACATACTCTAAGCGGTGTTCCACCCCAGAGAAACTAGTAATAGCATCGGCGATCGCTTTTTTCTCGATTCCTGCTAATTTTGCCGCCGCTACTGCTAATAAAAGATTTTGTAGATTATGTTCCCCTGGCATTTTAAACAGAGATACAGGAGTAATTAGTTCCCCAAAAGCCACAATCCAGCCATCTTCGACATAAACCTCGACACGACGTAGATCACTAAAACTATTTTTACCTTTAGTACTTGTCCAGATTATATTTGTTCCCAATTCCAAGCCCGCAGTTTGCAAAAAGCGATCGTCACCATTGATAACTTTTTGCTGACAGCGACGAATCATGGAAGCTTTAATTTGATAGTAGTTTTCTAAGGTTTTATGTCGGCTAAGATGATCTGGAGTCAGGGTGGTGAAAATACCAATTCGCGGAGCCAACTCTACCGAGGATTCAATTTGATAACTGCTCAATTCGGCAATAATCCAATCAAAACTCTGACCATCAAAACTTTTGATGGCTAATTCACAGGCTGCATTACCAATATTGCCACAGGCTGGCGCATTCAACCCCGCACTACGAAAGATAGCCGCCACTAACGCCGTAGTGGTGGTTTTGCCATTAGTACCCGTGATGCCAACCCAAGGAAGATGATTTAGATAACGCCAAGCTAGCTCAATCTCACCAATGGTCTCAATCCCCTGTTGCCTGGCTTTTTTAAGAGAATCAACATCCCAAGGTACTCCTGGACTAACAACTACAGAATCTGGTGTTTCTATTTCCAGAATGCCGCTGTTTAGCCTAACCTCAACTCCCTCTTGCTCTAATTCTCGCTGTGCTGCTTGTAATTGAACTCCGTTAGATCTTGAGGCTATTTGCGATGCTGTTGCCGAATCTAATAAGCTAACCTGCCAACCATCTTTAGTGAGTAATCTAGCAGCCGCAATTCCCGATCTTCCTAATCCAATTATTTCGCCTTTAGGCATAAAACCCTTACTCTAAATAATTCCCATAGAATATTAGCTTATTTTATTAACTATCATCTGGGTGGTCAGATAATTATGTTTTTGCTATGTAACTATTTAAAACAAGAGATTCTTGACAATCGCCAACAAGATCCGAGCAACTCGCTTAATAAAAGTTAAAATTCCTTCTATAGTAAAAGAGTATTTTGTAACAGAACTAATATGATCATGTCTCGTTTGATCTCGATTCTTTTCAGCGTAATTATCACCCTATCCGCCAGTTTAACTATTGCTAATCCAGCTTGGGCAGCTATTGGTCTAAATAATGGTCAATTGTCCTCTTGCCCTTCTTCTCCTAACTGTGTTGTCAGTCAAAATGGAGACGAGGAGCATACCATTGAACCTATAGCTTATCAAAGCGATCGCGCTATGGCAAAGGAAACGCTATTAAAAGTATTGTCTGTTGTTCCTCGTACTGAAGTAATCGACCAGACAGATGATTATATCCATACTGAATCTACCAGTCGCATCTTTAAATTTGTTGACGATGCCGAGTTTTATTTTCCTGAAGATCAAAACGTAATCCACGTTAGATCTGCTTCTCGCGTTGGAGAGTCAGATTTAGGAGTTAACCGTCGTCGAATCGAACAAATTCGCTTGGCAATGAAAGACTTAGGAGTTTGATCGCTCAACAGTCAACAGTCGTAAGGTGGGCAAGAAAAATAACTTTATTCTTAAGACAAAGATTTACTGCTATTGCCCACTAAAGACAAACAGTCATACAGTTAACAACTATAATTTGTTTAATGCTAGATGCTGTTCCCTTATGAAAACATCTCTCCCTACCCACAAAGTAAATAAACTTTCCAAGTTACGTCGTGTCAGTCGCTTACTGGATAATGCAATAACTATTCCTGGTACTAAAATAAGTTTCGGACTAGATCCCATTTTGGGTTTGCTTCCTGGAGGAGGAGATACCTTAACAGGGGGCATTGCGGCATATATTGTAGTTGAAGCTGCCAGAATGGGGATTCCTCGCGAAATTCTGGGAAAAATGGTGGGCAATATTTTAATCGATTCTTTTGCGGGTACTATTCCCGTCGTAGGAGATTTATTTGACGTTGGCTGGAAGGCTAATGTTAAAAATATTGAGCTGTTAGAAGAACATCTTGGCGTTGCTGATTCTAATCAAAGCGATAAACTATTTATTATTGGCTTAATTATAGTACTTGCTCTGATTGTGCTAGGATTTGCCACTATTACCTTTTTTACCGTTACCTGGTTTTGGCAGGCGATTGCTAATTAATAATAGTTTTGTTGCCACAATACATTTTTAGGAAAAAACACTAACAAATCTAATCTTATTTTTAGATTTTCTTCGCTACGTTTAATTGAATAAAAGAATATATAAACAAACTATTAAATTATCTGCGGAAGCAAACAAATAATATTATTATCAATCTAGCTCTATTTCAATCATACTATTAGCAACAGTATTTAGAGGGCAAAATTTACTTCGCTTAAGATTAAAATCAAAGATATTGAGGATCTCTTTGATTTTATTAATGTCTTGCATTTTAATTTTAGCTATGGGTTCTCAACTATAATGCTTCTAGGGTTAACAATTTATTCTTAAAAGGCTAGTGGACGTGGGCGTAAATAAGACCACCATTAAGCAGTTAAAGCCTTGCCTTTGTAAGTCCACTTAAAAGGCTTTGCCATCTTGTCGTTATAATAAGCAATGAAATCGAGAATCTTGACAGCTAAGTCTCCCTCACTCA
>JBCCDL010000456.1:0-5281 GCA_039030815.1 Cyanobacteria bacterium P01_A01_bin.83
CCAATGGTGCCAATCTCATCTTCTTCTACTTTTACGCGCACCGTTAGATCTCCCTGACTGACAGGGTCAACTTCCATCAATAGTTCTAAGGCTCGACGCTGAAGATGCTCTTTCGCTGCTTTTTCTTGCTGTTGTGAACGCTGCTGCTGCTCTAAAAATTCGATTTTTTCGCTGAATCGACCTACTTGTTCGGCAATCTGGGACAGTAGTTTGATTTCATCATCTTGCCAAGCTCTAGGTTCACTACACTGGTGGGCAATTAATAGTCCTGCTAGTCTGTCAGCTATCACAACGGGAGTGATCAGGCTGGCGACTACGGCAAATGGCTCTAACATTTTTAAATAATCATCCTCTAACCCCGCCTGATAAATGTTAGAGATTGCCTTAGTTTCTCCCTGACGATATGATTCGACATTGCCCTGAGCCAAGTCAACGGTACTCCGCCTTAAAAAGGCGGAGCCTGCGTTGACTTCGTCAATTTCTGCCCCCAATGCCGAAGGATACTGCTCACTCACTGATTCAGCGACGATTTTACCCTGCCAGTCTGGTTCAAAACGATGATAAATTACTCGATCCGCCTGCAAAACACGGCGACTACTATTAACGGCGGTTTGCAAAATCTCGGAGATATCAGCAGCTTGTGAAAGTTCTAAACTAATTTCTTGCAGCAAGCGCGAACGATCTGCCTCTTGCTTGAGGCGGGCTTCATTAATTTCAATCGAGTCTGCCAAAATATTAAATGTGCTGCCCAGTAGTCCAATTTCGTCTTGAGTATTAACTTGCGCTCTTGCTGCCAAGTTTCCGTCAGCAAAATCCTGAGCTACTTTTTGCAAATTCTGAATTGGTTTAGCGATCGCCTGATCTAAAATTTTACTTAGATATACCAGCAACAATAATACGACTATGGATGAAGCAGACTGTGCCAGCAAACTGCTTTTGATGATGCCGTTAATTGAGCTAAGGGGAGTTCCATAAACTAACACCCCCACAGGCTTTCCTGTATTATCAACTATCGCTTCAGCAGCTAAAGCAAACTTTTTATCCGCAACTAAATCTATTTGACTAACTCGGCGATCTTTATTAGCAATTGCTCTGTTTAAAATATCAGTGCTAGCTAATTCGATATTGGCATTTTGCTCTTTGTAATTGCTAAAAGAACTAGCTAAGATAAATTCATCATTCTGAAGTAGATAGATCCCACTATAACTCTGCTTATCTGTAAACGTAGCAGCAGTCTCTTCTACAATTTGCTGCTTGCCATTGACAATATCTCCCGAGATTAAAACACCCACGACTGATTCGCGATCATTAAACACGGGAGTGGCAGTATAGCGAATCAAGGCATCTGCTTCGGTGAACCCTTCAGGTAGAGGTGGTTGTTCCTGCTTTAATTCCGACCAGCTAACAATCTGACTTGATTTAAGCTGTTTAGCTTCTTTAAGAACTCGACTAACCAAGCCATTGGGGTCGAAGGTTTGCCCAGCACGATTGGAGTTAGCGTTGACAATAATTTTTTGGTCTCGACCAACTAAAGTGGCATACTCAATATTACGGGCTTTAATTTCGCTTTGTAGTATTTCAAAAACTTGTTGTCTCAGGGTACTGTTAAGAGGCTGGTTTTGAGCAACTGTATTCGCAGCAGTAACGATTGCCGTGTTGTCTGATTGTCCCCGAAAACCAAATCCCATTTGATCGATTTTGACATTGTATCTCATGTCGGCTAAAGCCATTCGCGACTCTGATTGCTCTAGTAATTGACTTTTCAGGGTTCTAGAAAGATTCCATCCCCCCACCCCCAAAACCAGAACTAATCCGCCTAAGCTAAGCAAAGGAACCAGATTAGTTTTTTGACTAATTGGTAAACTATTGAGACGTTTGCTCCAAGATGAGCTGTTGAGAGATTGATGGTGTGAATGATTGAACTGCGGTAAATTCATAAAAACTAAAATAAACTCAAGATATAAGTTGATTGACTGTTGTAGAAAGAAAGTAATAACTAAAGCTCAAGGTTGCTTGAAAAGTGAAATTATACTTGCGCTAACTGAAATTAGCAGTAGAGGTTTGATTGACTACTTTGAATAAAAATAAAAATATTAAATTTTTAACTGGGATGAGAAGGCATAGCGGTAGCGATCGCATGAGCCTTAAGAGCTAAAATAATTTCACCGTCAGGCTTAAGGTAATACCCCTGTAAAAATTTATCTAATCTTGCAGAAACTGTGGAACCAAGAGTGGATTGAATGGCACCAGGAGTACAAGTTTCTAAATCTTCTACCTGAGGGACTACTAACCCTAAATTACTCTGGAGATGATCAGTTTGATTCCTATAGGGAGACAAAACAATTGCCGTATAGTTAGCGCCATGGACTTGGTGCTGATACCAAGTATCTAAACCCACTAAATGCCCTAAATCTACCATCCAGAGGATTTCGCCGCGCCAATTATAAACCCCCATAACCCAAGTCGGCATCTGGGGAATGGGGACGATTTGACCAAATTGGATTTTAAGCACTTCAGTAATTTGGCTGATGGGAAGCATTGCTTTAGTTTCAGGATAAAGCTGGAGCTTTAAAAACTGTTGAGCTGAACCTTGAGCCGCATCAACTCCCTCTGACGAATTGGACTGAATGAGATTAGACATCACGGGAACTTCCTAAACTTGTTGACCCTGAAATAATGAGTTTCTTAATACTTTTAAATACTTTTAAATAATTGAAAGTCAGTTTGATGAAGTGAACCCAGGTTCCCTGTCGTTTGCGGGGCTATCGCCCTATCGTCTAGCTTTACCAGACTGCAAAGCTGAGTCTACAACTTGCGTATGCTTCCGCTTTGTAGGCAGGGTACTGTTCACGAAATTAACTCTTTAACTTTGTTAACTAATTCTGTTTGGTCAATTGGCTTAGGGATATAAGCATCAGCACCCTGTTTCATCCCCCAAAACTTGTCCATATCCGTATCCTTGGTTGAACAAAGAATAATCGGAATTTTATTGGTATTTTCTGAGCCTTTTAATTCACGACAAATTTCAAAGCCGCTTCGTCCTGGCAAAACTACGTCGAGTACAATTAAGTCGGGGCAGTTTTGCTGAATTTTCTCTAATGCTTCTTCTCCACTCATAGCAACAGATACATTAATCCCAACTTCTTGTAAACAGCCCGAGATAATTGATCTTTCAGTTGCTGAATCATCAACAATCAGTGTGTATCCCATAATAATTGTCACCTTAATTTACAATCAATCGTGTTTGTGGCGCGATTTTATAATCACCCTTCACCAACAGTTCGTTAACTCTCAAGTTGACAACACCTATAGTTCCCGCAATCAGCTTGAAACTAACAATGACTTGTGTATACTTACGCTAATCAAAATGGTTCGGCAGCGTAACGTAAGCTAGCAATCTAATTTATAAATTTTTGAGTACATATTTATTAATTGTTTCCAGAACCTGTTCTGAAGTAGCTGGTTTACCCAAGAAATCTGTAGAGCCAACCATCTTAGCTCTTACCCGATCTACAATGCCGTCATTTCCTGTCAGAATGACGATGGGAGTAGTTTTAAAAAAAGTAAGTTTTCGCAGTTGAGAACAAATTTCATAGCCATTGGTGTTAGGCATAACTAAGTCCAGAAAAATTAGATCTGGTTTGCGACTTAGTAAAATAGCGATCGCTCTTAATCCATCCATCTCGCTGACGAAATTGTATCCCGCATCAGTAACGATTCTTTCCATTGTCTGACAAATAACGGGACTATCATCAATACAGGCAATGGTTAATCGCCGAGGAGTCTTATTTTTAAATAGCTTTTGTACTACGGGAGTCGAGGCTGGAGGCGCAATGTCAGGTACTTCTACTAGCTGGACTAATCCCATTTGAATGTAAGGCAGTAGTGAACGAGTCACTGTTACCACGTCTCGTTTCATGCGGACACTCAGATCTCTCAAGGTTTGCTTACCATCTAAGAGTTGAGCTAGATTTTGATAAACTTGAGGAGAAGTTTTGCTTTTGAGAACCTCTTTTTGGCGAATAACAGGAGCTAAATCAGGAGAGCGATCAGCTACCTTAGCTCCCTGCCAGGCTAGATAAAGCTTGTTTGCTTCGGAGATCACTTGCTCGGCGTCAATGAGAATCAACCTCGTAGTCAATAAATTATCCTTGGTCGCCTCACAATTTACCTCCACCGCCTGAGTTATATCAAATAAGACTTCAATAACCGTGGCTCGGATAACTTTGGTCGCTTGTTCTCGATTGATTTTACTTTGATCAATCCAGACCGATAGTAACTGATATTCCCAAGAAATTCTTGATTCTTCTTGAGCAATAGTCGCCAGGGCTGACTTCAATTCTTCAGCATTGGCTAATCTTGCAGGACAATATGCAATCACATGTCTTCTCCATCTCCTAACGGGGTGAACTCCACCGCTAGCATAGACAATTCTTCCTAGATACAGGTAAAGTATCCAGGTTTGCTCTTTGGTGTCGGAAATGACCAACTGACCGCTAAATCGAGATTCTTTGAGAGATTCAAAAAACTCGATCTGTTTAGAAGCCGTAAAGTGTTGAATATGAGTCCGAGCATGACTAATTCCGTTTTTGGCAGTCGTCATTACAAACTTCCTCTGATAAAAACGTTCGCGGATTACTAATAGACTTTTCCTCAACCGATAAAAGCTGAATTATAGACGTATTAATAGTTGTTGAGGCTAACTAAATGACCACAAACTGTATTGCGATTTGTGATAATTATGAGCAATCTCAATTTTTATAGTTCCCGAAAATTGGATAATAGTATCAGCTTTACTCATAATTTTTGCTTCGCTATCCTTTAACTGTGAGACTCACATTGTCTGTGTAGCAAGATATAGGTAGTAAGTCCAAGACATTATAATGACTCAAGATTCAGCCGAAACTAATAAAAAATTGCTCCGAAATCTGATGGATCAAGCTAACATAGTTGATCTTGATCAACTGAGCCAGATAGCAAAAGTGAGTCGCCTGCAATTAATTAGAATTCAACAGGGTTTAATACTTAATATTTCTTTAGGTGCGATCGCTAAAATTGCTCAGGCGTTAAATATATCAGTGGAGACTTTGATGAAAACTTTTGTCGAAAAGTCTTTGGTAGATGATAAGTCGCCCAGCCCCGATCATGATGCCCTAGCTAATTGTCAGCAGGAATATCAACAACTGCAACAAGAATTGCAGCACCAAAGAGAAACTCTGGCGCTTGAATTTCAGCAAGCAAGCTTGTCAACCATCGAATCATGGCTGTTGCAATGGCCCAC
>JBCCDL010000457.1:0-5280 GCA_039030815.1 Cyanobacteria bacterium P01_A01_bin.83
ACTAGAATCTGATCTCTATTGTCAACAATAACTAGATCGATTGATATCAGTGGCGTATTCTTTACTATGAATGCAAATTCATTCTTTTCCAGATAATTGTAATTGTTCATAATAAGTCCTGAGATACCCTTACCTTTTAAGGTAGGGGAGGTAAAGGACACAAAACAAAATGGCTCGATGCCGTCTTTGTTTTGTAACCTACTTTCTACGCAGCAAGATATCTTGTCCTCCATGTGTTGTAAGTTAAAAATTGAATATCTTGGGGTTTAGCAGATTGAGTTAATCGTTTCCCATTTTCCAAAGAATGAAGGCTAATAACTTTTCTGTTAGGCTTGATCTTTGTTGGCTTAACCATCTCTCCACCGACATAAGTTAACCCCCATTTAGGATGACGAACTATCGAACCACGCTTGAATCCAGCCGATATAGTACCTCCGTAACGAGATCTAATATGTCCTTGCCCGTGTTCTAATCGATGCAGTTGGCGACGATGGAATCTGAGTGGGGTAACTAACAACAAATCTTGATTGCTAGGTTTAGTTTTTCCACCTATAGCAGAATAAGCCAAAACAAAGCTATCGACACAATGAGCAGAAAATACCTCTGCCATCTTGTTTTTGGATTTCTTTAGTCCTAATTGATTTCTTAATCCTGCTGTTTCGTGACCCTGTAATAGTTCTACAGGTGCTAGTTTTTCTAGTTGGGAATAAAACCAATCCTTTCCAACCTGTAGAGGGGAGAATGTTTTACCCCATTTGCCACCCGAAGAAGTAGCCTTAATGTCTTCAACAACAAAAACTGTAATGGGATAAATCTTGCTTAACCAGCTAGCTATTCTGAGCTTCCATTGCCACCTCGATTTTGTAGATGGCACTAACTTGATTTTGTTAGCTAATCTATTCGACCTTGGTTGACGACAAGGAGTTTTCCGATAACGTCTAGATCGACGCATCTCACGTCTTGTTTTGATGTGCTTTTTTACCCAATCAACAGCTAAGGATTGAATATTCAAATATTGATGAGTAGCACTGCTTACTGTATAACCTTCCCTTGAGGAACCTGGATCGATACCGCAAGCAACGTCTTGATAGTTCCTAGCACTTGGTTCTACATTCAATCGAACACAGAAAATACCACGCTTCCAAAAAGGAGTAGCTTTGCCAGATTTAATCCATTTTGCTGCTCTTTTAGGAGTAGTGGGCATTAACGGTATTTGATTTGAATCTAGAACGGGTACTGATTTTTGCATTTGTTTTGTGCCGATAAGGGCTAAATATATACTTACCTTCGAGGCTGACTAACACAGAGAATACGGACTAGGTAGGTATCTGTATTGTGCTTTGGACTGCCACGCCCAGTTAGTTCAGTTGAGATTTAACTCTACTCTAGACACTTTTTTAATTGCCTTAACCGATTGGCTTTCGGTCTTGGTCAAGCCCACATCCTTTTAAGGTGTGGGTGTGTGACAGCATTTATTCCTAACTACCATTTGTGTACTTTAAGAAGGGGGATGACAACGATTCGTGAATTTCACTCCCATATCCTCCTCTAATTGTTGTGGGATAAGACTTATGGCTTTAGCAAAATCTATTGATGCTCTTCGAGATAGTTGGTCAGATTTATATTTTGATCTAGAAGAGAAGAAATAACTTGTGTTCTCGATGAAAGCTCCAGAACTTATCAATGGACAATTGATAATTGATGTTTTCCCAAAGCAAGCCTACAATCAGATTAGCAGGAAAGAGAACTATTCCTGTCGCCAGAGCGATCGCACCAAAGGCTGCACCTCTCAACTCAACAGGAATGCGATTACGCTCACAGAGGCGCAGCCCCGAAGGGGCAGATCGTCGTCTGACGACGACTGGGAAGCTGAGTCTACGACTTGCTCCGCAACCGCTTCCGCCCTCAAAGTCATGGGTCGCATGACGATGGACGGACGCTTCGCGTCCCAGTCTTCTTTCAGAAGACGATGGCACGTTAGTGCCGTTGAGCGCCGTTACGCCGATTGGGTCGCAAGCCGAAGGCTCAGGCATCGCCAATTGCAGCTAATAATACTCCTTTACTCATGCCTAGATCTAAACCATATTTACCAGTTCACTCACGCTAATAATGATCAGATTGATTCCATATCTCTTAATTCCAAACGTTTAGTCTTCTCAGCTTTAGAGCTAATAGCTAATAGCTTTAATGATAAGAATTTTGCCAAAAGTGCCCTAGCTTTCACTATAATTACACTGGGCATCAGGTTGTTTTTTTGCTATCTTAGCAGCAAGATTTATCCTCGACTTCAACGATTAATCTCACGCTCTTAATTTTGAGCGACATACTAGCAACGACAACGATTCTCTGAGATTAATTCTATCCAAACATATTTTTAATTATAATGTCAGATGACAAATTCTACTGCGCTAGATAAAAGACAAAATAAAAGCTTTGTTGTTACCAACGGCTCCATCTTAAAAGAGTATGCCCAGAAAAACCAAGCACTGCTTGGTCAGGGCATAGTGGTCATTAATCTATTATTATTAACAGATCAGAGCATTAGTGAGCTTAGTTTAGACAAATTGGAGTTGAAAGATAGTCAGGAAATAACTGTTCACCAGCCTATCTCGTACATCCCTAAAACTAGCTTCTGGTTCAAGATGATTAACGTCAAGCTTAAGAAAAAACATCAAATCGATCTTCAAAAACCAGAAAACTTTACGGATAAATTTTTGATTGTATTTATTAAAGATGCTTCTATAGAACACTTTTCGATCTATTCCATTAAGATTGCTTGATTACTGATTATTAATTACTTATTACTATTGACAAAGCTTACGAAAATGTATCTCAGAGACTGTTTGTAAAATTAACATTAAACCCTTGATGTGAACAGGGTCATTTCAATCTAATGATTATAACTTTCATATGCCGCAACAATCTTTTGGACTAGTGGATGACGTATTACGTCGGCTTGAGTCAGTTCACAAAAGGCAATTCCTTCTACATTACGCAAAATCCTGCGGGAAACAATTAAACCTGAATCTTGATTAGACGGTAAATCAGTCTGGGTAATATCTCCCGTTACTACCATTTTGGAACCAAACCCTAAACGGGTTAGCACCATTTTTAATTGAGCAGGAGTTGTGTTTTGTGCTTCATCGACAATTACAAAAGCATTAGCCAGAGTGCGTCCGCGCATATATGCCAGGGGAGCCACCTCAATTTTTCCTCTTTCCATCAAGTCAGGAATCTTTTCCGCGTCAATAAATTCATACAGAGCATCATACAAAGGACGCAAAAAAGGATTTACTTTTTCCTGCAAATCTCCAGGTAAAAACCCCAATTTTTCTCCTGCTTCCACCGCTGGACGTGTCAGAATAATCCTCTCACATTCATCACTAAGCAGCGCTTTTACTGCCAATACCGCAGCTAAGAAAGTTTTACCCGTTCCCGCAGGTCCAATGCCAAAAGTAATGTCGTGCTTTTGAATCGCCTTAACGTACTGTTTTTGTTTAAAAGTTTTGGCTCGAATTAATTCTCCCTTCTTGGTACGAGCCAGAACATTCTTATGCAAATCGCTATACTCATCAGTTCGATTTGTATCGATCGCTTGAAATGCGGTCAAAATATCAGGCTCATACAGTGGTTTTCCTATTGACCACAACGGCTCTAAGGTTCTAATTGCCCTGATACAACGATTTACAGCTTTTTCTTGACCTGTGATTAATAAATCTAATCCTCGCAATACCAGGCTGACTGAGGTATGACGAGATAGCAATTTAAGATTCTGTTCGTTACTTCCTGCTAAAGCGATCGCACTTTGACTATCAGGTAATTGAATAGTTTGAGACGTTTGGGTCATGTAATGATTTTGGACTTTAACATTTATCTTACTAGTTATGCTTGCTCTCTCGATTATTTGTCTGCAACTTCTGGAAAAATTTTGAGTCGGTATCTCTAGCACATAGTAAAGGATTGATGATTTGAGATTTTTTTGTCTGAGTTAAGCATCAATTAGCTGTAAAAGTGGACGAATCAAGATTTTTGCTTTACAAAGCAAAGAGAAATAGTTGTTCAACAGCTTATTTATTATCCAATTGTTGTTTCTAGATCAGGGCGCGACCTCGTCCGTAGTTCTAGGGAGATGGTGGGTAAACACGATCTTATATACAAATTATTCGCCTGATTGTTGCCAGTTTATCGAAGCCTATGATTGTCTCTCAGCTATGTGTTTATCCGCTTAAATCGGCTCAAGGAATTGCACTACAGCAAGCACAAGTCACAAAGAAGGGATTGCTCTGGGATCGAGAATTAATGCTGATCTCTGGTAGCGGCAAATTTATTACCCAAAGACAATTTCCCCAATTGGCGCAAGTACAGGTGGCAATTGGGTCACAAAATATTATTACTCTCAGTTCCAGCAATAATCTGATTTCTCCTCTATCTTTTCCCTCCACGGTGAATAGCTTGTCGGTAGAAGTGGAAATTTGGCGCGATCGCATTTTAGCTATAGACCAGGGAGATTCTGTAGCACAATGGTTCCATCAATTATTAAATCTTCCCTCAGACAAGGTATGTCGCTTGGTGAGACAATCAGCTAACCAGATTCGCTTATTATCTAAAAAGCATCCTGGTGATGAGGATCATCCTTTGGGTTTTGCGGATAATTCTCCTGTAATGCTCACTGCTAGCGCTTCTTTGACAGAGCTTAATCAGAGAATCATGGAAATTCATCAGCAGCAACGTCAAGCTATCCCAATGAACCGTTTCCGAGCCAATATAGTTATTAGCACGACAGTACCTTTTGTCGAAGATAGCTGGAGTCTCATTCAAATTGGGGAAGTTGAGTTTGAGGTAACAAAACCCTGTAGTCGTTGCATTATTACGACTATTGACCAACAACAAGGAGAAAAAAATCAATTGAAAGAGCCTTTAAATACTTTAGGGACTTTTAGACAACTAAGTGAACAAGGAGTCATGTTTGGGGTCAATATGATTCCGCAAAATGAAGGCACAATCTCAATCGGAGATCGGCTAATAGTTCTTAAAACAAGAGATTAACTGGTGAGATCCTCTTTAATTTGAGCTAATTCATAACACGCCCTAAATAAGCCATGATAATCTTGGGGTAGGTTCGCGTTAAGTGCTGGCAGAATGAAAAATGAGCTATTAAAGTATTTAAAATCTTTTACTAAGGATTGGTTGCAGTATTACCAGTTTGATTCGCCAGACAGTTTAGAATTAACCAGCAAAAAGTTTAGTAATCAAGAACTTTATTGGTTAATTCAAGACAAG
>JBCCDL010000458.1:0-5274 GCA_039030815.1 Cyanobacteria bacterium P01_A01_bin.83
CAGGAGATAGGTCATGAAAGCAGCAGATATTGTGACTGCAAATATTGTCACCGTAGATGGATTGGCAAATATTATGCAAGCTACCAAAATAATGAAGCAGCATAATGTTAAAACCTTGATTGTCAATCGCGCTACCAAGGACGATGCTTATGACATTGTTACTGCTACAGATATTTCGCGGGCGATTGCGGAGCTAGCCGAAGGCATCGCTGAAGGCAGAGATCCTATGAATACATACGTCTGCGAAGTCATGACTAAGCCTTGTATTGTAATTAATCCTAATCTGTCGGCAGAACACATTCCCAAACTGTTTGCCAAAGCCAAAATTCGGATTGCACCTGTAATTCAGGACAAATTATTGGGAGTCGTTTCCATAACAGATATTTTAACTAAAACAGATTATCTAACTCAAAAAGCTAACTTCATATCTCGACAAAAGAAAGAGTTAGACGAACTGCCGAGGGATCTATTTTCAAACAATGAATGGGAAATCGTGGACTGGGAAAGGGAATTTGATAACTGGTGCAGTGGATGATTGGGAGTCACAAAGGGCTTGCCCGCATGTAGTCAGGAGTCAGGGGTCACAAAGGACTTGTCCGCATGTAGTCAGGAGTTATGAGTCCAAGAATAACTAGCAACTATCGACTACCTACTAACAACTAACCATTAGGAGAGGAAAAGATGAAAGTAGCAGAAATCATGAGTAAAAAAGCGATGCAGCGCGTTGCGGAGGTTCCCTCCGTTGTAGCGACTGCATCAAGAAGTAATAACCATCCGTAGTTTTGCTACTGTTGCTAATGCGGTGAAGTTGATGCGAGAACATAATTTGAATTCTTTAATTGTTGATCGCCTCGATGAATCTGATAGTTACGGCATAGTTACCAAAACCGACATTATTCACAAAGTAGCAGCCAAGGGATTAGATCCCAAGCAAGTTCGCGTCTGCGACATTATGACCAAACCCTGTATTGTAGTCAATCCAGATCTCAGTACTCAATCCGTGGCACAGCTATTTGCCAATACTGGCATTCGTCGCGCCCCAATTATTAGAGATAAGCTTTTAGGCATTATTTCTACTACAGATTTGTTACTCAAAGGAAATTTTGTCGAACAGCCAAGTTCTGTATTGCTCGATGCCCAAATCGAACAGAAAATCACCGAAGCTCGCGAAATTTGTCAAGAACAGGGTTTTTGTTCGGACAATTGTGCTGCTGCCTGGGATATAGTAGAAGATTTACAGGCTGCACGTGCCTATCAACAAACCGAAGAATTGAAACATACCGCTTTTGACGAATACTGCGAAGAACATCCCGATGAAGACATTTGGCGTTACGATCCTTGGTTTTGTCATTGGGAAGAAGAATTACCAGTTTAGTCAGAAGTCAAAAGTCAGGAATATTAGACAACTAACCACTAACCACTAACCACTAACCACTAACCACTAACCAAGATTAAATGTCCCAAAAAATCACTATCGATCCTGTCACCAGAATTGAAGGTCATGCCAAAATTACGATTCATCTCGACGAGACGGGACAAGTAGAAGATGCTCGCTTCCACGTTACTGAGTTTAGAGGCTTTGAGAAATTCTGCGAAGGTCGTCCTTTATGGGAAATGCCAGGAATTACAGGTCGCATTTGCGGTATTTGCCCTGTCAGTCACTTACTAGCTTCGGCAAAGGCAGGCGATCGCATTTTAGCTGTCGATATTCCTCCTGCTGCGGAAAAATTGCGTCGTTTGATGAATCTCGGACAGATAATTCAGTCCCACGCCCTGAGTTTTTTTCATCTTAGTGCGCCAGATCTGTTACTCGGCATGGATAGCAATCCTACCTCCCGTAATGTTTTTGGCTTGATTGCTGCCGAACCAGAACTGGCTCGCGGTGGTATCCGTTTGCGTCAATTCGGGCAAGAAATTATCGAACTGTTGGGAGGAAAAAAAATTCATCCTGCCTGGGCTGTACCTGGGGGAGTTAGAAGCTGTTTATCGGAAGAAGGTAAACAGCAAATAGGCGATTGCGAAGCTAGCCGAAGGCATCGCATCCCTGAAGTTAAGACAACTGTACATGATGCTCTAGATAAATTTAAAAGCCTACTAGATCGCTATCAGATAGAAGCACAAACTTTTGGGAACTTTCCTAGCTTATTCATGGGATTAGTCGGTCAAGATGGAGAATGGGAACATTACGGGGGCAAAATTCGCTTTGTTGATAGTGCGGGTAATATCATCGCCGATCGCTTAGAACCGACAAATTACCGCGACTTTATCGCCGAAGCCGTCGAACCCTGGTCCTTTCTGAAATTTCCCTATTATCGTCCTCTGGGTTATCCCGCTAAAGAAAATACTTGTAGTCTGCAAAGCGGTATTTATCGGGTTGGACCATTAGCCAGATTGAATATTTGCAGTCATATTGGTACGCCACTGGGCGATCGCGAACTAAGAGAATTTCGCGATCGAGGTCAAGGTATTGTTAACTCTTCTTTTTTCTACCACTATGCGCGATTAATTGAAATTCTTGCCTGTATCGAACGTATTGAAAAAATGTTAGAAGATACAGACCTGTATAGCGATCGTCTCATCCAAGATGTACAAAAAGCGATCGTACCCCCTGTCTGTAGTATTGATAAAAATGAGTCTGGCAAAATAGCCAAAACTAAAGCTACACAAAAGCTAGAACAAAGCGATCGCACATTTATGAAGTGTTTTGTGGGGGCAGCCTCATATGTAGCGTACAGAGTATTTATGCTTAGGTTAGAGATTATAAAGCACAAGCTTAAGCAAGAGCTTGAAAGTTTATTTAGTTCCAAGTTTAAAACTTCAGAAGCTAAGTTCAAGGAAATTCGTAAAGCAAGGAGAAAAAATTGTTATTTCTATCATGGAGTTGAGATTACTCCTCGTTCGGCACTGAATTGTTGTGGTGATGAGCTAATCAGACTTAAGCCAGGGACAAAAGTAAAAATATTAACCGATTATCACTCTTCGTCTTTAAGCGATGATAATCGGCAAATTATGATTTATGTCACACCGATAGAGATAATAATCCATACCTAGCTCGATTGGTGGCAGAATGCTCTTTATTCCTACCAGAAATGTTTCTCGATCGCTGGGTCAAGCATTGGGAATATCAGTCAGCGATCGCCCTAGAGGATAGTTTGCTAAGTTCGACCTTAGATTTTGCTATCAATCGAGAAAATGAAATTCTAATTATTGACTGGTCGGGGGTAGATGGCGATGCGATCGCTATAGCTCAAGCCTATCTTCTATCTTATAGATTGGGTTTTGAACCAAGAAATGTTTCCGTTGTGAGTTTGATTGCCAATCCTTTAAATAACGAAGTTTCAAGAATGATCAATTCTCTAAATCAGAAACTAAGAGCTAAAAGCTAAAAGCTAAGAGCTAATAATCACCGATCTATAGCGGTGTTCAGGTTTATTAAGTACACTTATTTTGCTTGTTCATTGAGATTGGAACTTATAACTGTACTTAGCTTGTTTGCACACCGCTGTATTTCAAACACCAGCCTGTCAATAACGACTCTGCTTAAGATTAAAAGCTTTGACTGGTTCTAAATAGCGATCGCGAATCTTATTGGCTGTCATGATTTGCGATATAAGAGAGTGTAAGCATCCACTAAAAGTAAGCTTTGTCTTCGATGCCCAAGAGCAAATATTTACTTTAGCTGTTGGCTACGAGGGAGTTTTTCTGACAATAGCTAGATATGACGAGATGCCCAAAGATTTGAACCTTGCCGTTGTTATTTTGCTGCCTGAATTTGATGTTAAAGACAAAAATAGTCAAGTCACCAAGCAAAAGCTAAAAGATAACGGTAAACGTAAAGTAAAGCCGATTGAAAATAAAACCACTAAAACTACCAAGAAAACTAAGAAAGTAAAATTTGCCAAAAGTTTGATTTGACCATGACTTTAAATAATGATAAAAACGCTATAAAAGTTGAATACGAAGGACAAACTTATTCCGTCGATACTGCCAAAATTGAAGGATTAGATGACGAACAAATCATTAGTTTGTTATCGGTAGGTTTTCCAGGTATGGCTGGGGGAAAGATTGAAAGACAAGAGAATGGTTCGATTAAAATCATTAAACGGGTAGGCACTAAAGGCAGTAATGCTCTGGTTAAATTGCTTGAAGCCTGTCCTGAAGATAATTTACTTTTACAGGTTGAATGTTTTAACCAACAGCCTATCGAAGAACTAACCATTGCCCAATAGGAAGAAGTATATGAAGGATGGGATTTGGAGGCGATAGAACAAATGCTATCACAAAGAGAAAGGCAAATTCGCTCCTTAATCGTTCGCCTATACTATTGCCTGACAAAAGTTCGACCTTTAATATGAGATCTTTGCTCGAAGAAGAATATCGGCAAGCCTTAGCCCTATTACTCAGACTGCACTTCTTTGATGACTGGTTTTGCGCTAATCCTGCTATTGCCCAACCTGCGATCGCACAAATCTTCCGCCAAGTAACTTAAATATTATGATTTCCCAGCTAATTGAACAGTCTCAGGCATTCCTGATTATGCAGCAGGATTCGGTTTTGTTTGTAGCGCGAGAAAACGGCGAGACTCTAATTAAACAGATCGATCTGCCTTCTTTAATGGAGGCTATTTCGCAGTCGGATTTTCAATCTGATTGGTACGTTAATCCTATGGTGAAGCTGCATCACATCTCACAAATAGAAGGAAGAACCACAACCATTAGCTCGATTCCCCCCAGTACCTATCTCCTAAAGTTTGAGTCTTTCAGTCTGGGAGTTCCTCTGCCTGGGGCAGTAATCGTACACTGCCAAAGCTAACTTTGGGTTTACGCATATAAGGACGAACTTAGTCTTAATTCAACTTTATACCATTACCCTTTGCCCAACATAGATGTTAGTGGCAAGGTGTGTTGGGGTAGCGTGGCTCTGTCTAAGAACAGCCCTGGCTCGATGTGGAACGCCTTTGTTACATCTTTATCGATCCTCAATGCCAAACCAATCTACTTTAACTATCCCTCAGTTCGTATCTATGTGGTTGGCTGTGGTGGAACTGGTAGCTTTCTCGTGCCTCATCTCTGTCGTCTGGCAAATTGGTTCGACGCTGCGGACAAACAAGTTTCGATTACTTTAATTGATTTTGATCGCATTGAAGAGAAAAACCTTTACCGCCAGAACTTTTGTCAGGCTGAATTAGGCTACAACAAAGCCCAGGCTTTGGCTGTACGTTACAAAGCTATGTTCCCCAAACTAAGAATTGGGGCGATCGCTTCAGGGGCATCG
>JBCCDL010000459.1:0-5273 GCA_039030815.1 Cyanobacteria bacterium P01_A01_bin.83
TAGTATTATCGAACCAGTTAATCTGTTGGTTTTTCCTAAACCAAGTACGCTGACGTTTGGCAAATTGACGAGTGTGAGTAACTATGTTCGCGATCGCCTGTTCTAAATTTAACTCTCCCGCCAAATATTGCTTAATTTCAGCATATCCGAGGGTATTCAATAAAGGTAAATCCCAACCATACTTATGGCAAAGATATTCAACTTCTGAGATTAATCCCTGTTCAATCATCTGCTGAGTGCGACTTACAATGCGCTGATCTAATATCTCAACTGCACAGTCCAAGCCAATCTGTAAAATGGGATAATTAGGAGGATTTTCCCCCTGTTGAGCCGAAATCGGGACTCCCGTCACATAAAATACTTCTAAGGCTCTCAAGGTTCTAAACTGGTCGTTAGGATGAATTTTTTGGGCGGCACAGGGATCAATTTGACATAGCCAACTATGGATTTGAGTTTGCCCTAGAGATGATAGTTGCGATCGCAATTCTGGTTGCGGAGATACCCGAGGGATTTTTAGTCCTTTGGTAATAGAATCTAAATATAATCCTGTGCCGCCAACTAGCAAGGGAGTATTAGCCTGATGATCGGCAATTAATGCTTGAGTTTGCTGTTGATACTCCGCCAGAGTTAAGGTTTCTTTTGGTTCACAAATATCGATCTGATAATGAGGTACTAGTTTTTGTTCGGTTAAAGATGGTTTTGCGGTACCAATATCAAATTCACGATATATTTGACGAGAATCAGCACTGATAATAATTGAATCCAAACGCTGGGCAATTTCTAAAGCCAATCCCGATTTACCACTAGCCGTCGCCCCACAAATCACAATCAGCATTGATTATTCAAACGATCAATAGCGAACATTAAGACAGATTAGTATTTTAATATGCTTAGTGCGAATTAGCTTCGTTGAAAAGCTATCAGCTATCAGCAGATAAATTATAAACCTCTTTACAAATGCGATCGAGCAATAAAGCTGCTACCTTTCCTCGGTTTTTGCGACACAACCGCTTTTAGCTTTAGTTAACTGTTTATTTAGTCAAGGGATAAGTGGGTATTAGCGATCGCCTGAAACCCCCCATTCGCTCTTTTTAAACATATTGATAATAATTAGCAATTAATATATTGTTTTAACCAACTGCTATTTGCGTTTCACGCCACTTAAAGGATGCCTATTACAATTTCGCAAAAAGACTACTGGGATTTAGTCTGCGAAGCTCAATGTAAAAAGAGCCTCAACCATAATGATAAATTTGACGTTACCTGGCAGTGTCCAAAACAGCTAGGGAAAGGTATTTATCGCAAGATTCAAATACGGCAGGGAATAGAGCTATCAATCGATCGCTATCATCTACATGATGATGTAATTATGCAATCTCCAGAGCGATCGCATCCTTTGGAATATGTATTTGAAATTTCAGGAAAATCTAACTACATGACTTCAGGACAATATGCGTTGTATGGTAGCGGTATTGCTCCAATTGAAACATGGGAAAGTTCGGCAGCAGAACCAATTGTAGAGGTAAATGTCCACATCAAGCCAGAAGCATTTCAGGCTTTTTTAGGCGATCGCGAATTAGCATCTATGAGATTAGAGCATTTGATGAGACAAAGCGATCGCTATTACTATGACCGTTGCGGTACGACTACTGTAGCCATGCAAACGGTATTACATCAAATCTTGCACTGTCCATTTCAAGGCATTACCAAAAAGATTTACTTGGAAAGTAAGGTATGGGAACTGATGGCATTATTGATTGAAGAAGAACGAGAAAGGCATCAGGGTAAATCTTCTGCTGCTACTTTAAAACCAGACGATATAGATCGTATTCACCATGCAAAGGAGCTTTTGACCCAGCAAAGCGACAATCCACCGTTATTGCTGGATTTGGCGCGACAGGTTGGACTAAATGACTGTACTCTTAAGCGCGGGTTTCGAGAAGTATTCGGCACGACGGCATTTGGCTATTTACACGACTACCGTTTAGAACAAGCCCGCCAGCTTTTATTAGAAAATCGTCTCAATGTCTCGGAAATTGCCTGTCAGATTGGATTTGGCAGTTGCAGTTATCTCTCGAAAGTATTTCGTAAAAAGTACGGCGTTTCTCCTAAGCAATATCAAAACCAGTATAAAAATTCCGCGTAGGACAAATTTTATTCCGTTTAGTACAACTTTAGTGCTACTACCATAACTCTGATTCTGATAGGATTCTGTTTATCAAGAATTTTTATCAATAAATATTAACGCCTTTTGTTTAAAGGTGTGTGGAGTTATGTTGAATAGACTACAGTTCTTCGTATTGACAGGTTTGTTGTCCTTGGTAGCAATGCCAGCTTTAAGTGTGGAGGAGCAGGGAAAACTAGGAATAGGCAGAGGTACAGCTATCGACTTGTTGGCGCAGGGAGTAACGCAGGTTACGGGAGTAGAGGTCAAGCAAACTGAATCAGGAATGGAGTTAATCTTGAAAACGCTAGAGGGAAGCGAAAGGTTAGTACCCTTAATTCTGAGCGAAGGAAAAGATATGGTGATTGATATTCTTGATGCCACTTTGGCGAGTTCAATGAGAAATGGTCTAACCGAACTTAATCCCGCACCAGGAATTACCAAAATTACGATTAACAAAGGCGAGTCAAATATCATCCAAGTCAGGATTACAGGAGAAAACCAGGCACCAAGTGCAGAAGTAATGCCTGGAAGAGATGATCTAGTTTTAAGTATCGCCCCAGAAGAAGCCACTAACGAAGTAGAAGCAGATGAAGAGATCGAGGTGATTGCTACGGGAGAAGCCGAGGGTGATGGTTATAATCCTAAAGATTCTAGTACAGCAATTGGAACAGATACGCCAATTAAGGATACGCCGTTATCGATTGAGGTAGTTCCCCAAGAAGTGATTGAAGACCGCAACGTTAGGGAATTGGGAGAGGCATTGGAAACAGTTCCTGGTGTAGTTGAAGCTGGTGGAAGAGGAAGCAGTGTCTTTGGACCAAATTTTAAAATTCGCGGGTTCAACGTATCTGAAGGATTATTTAGAGATGGTATTCCTACTAACACCCTGGCTCCTCTGAGTACTAGCGATCTTGAAAGAATTGAAGTGCTAAAAGGTCCTGCTTCAATTTTATTTGGGCAGGGAGAACCAGGAGGAATTATCAATTTAGTAACTAAAAAACCTTTAGAAACACCACTTTACTCCGCATCATTTAGCGCAGGTAACTTTGATACTTATGAAGGTGCTATAGACTTATCGGGTCCCTTGAATGAATCAAAAACGGTTAAGTATCGTTTGAATTTATCTTATGAAAACTACGAAAGCTTCCGCGATTTTGTCAATGGCGAGCGATTTTTGGTTTCTCCTGCTTTGACCTGGGATATTGGTCAAAACACCACTATCGATTTTTATGGACAGTACGTTAGTGACCAAGAAACTGTAGATAGTGGCATCCCTGCCCAGGGTGATGGGATCGTTGATGTGCCTCAAGAAAGGTTTTTAGATGAGGATTTTGGGGAATTCGAGCAGGATCAGTTTAGAGTTGGTTACAGATTTGATCATCAGTTTAACGATACTTTGTCAGTCAGACACACATTGGAATACAGCGAATACGAGCCGTCAAGATATGGTGTATTCTTCGATGAATTTGACGAAACCACAGGGGAATTAACGCGATTTGAATATGGTACGGATGAGAAATTTGAGAGATTTTTTACTAATGTTGATGCGATCGCCGAATTTAATACTGGTTCAATCGAACACCAAGTTTTATTCGGAGTGGAATATCTGAGCAATGTCGATCGCCAAAGTTTTGAGTTTAGCGATCCGTTCCCTTCAATTAATGTTTTTAATCCTGTTTACAGTAACAACCCCTTTGAAATTGAAACCAATTTCTTTCGTGATGATAATGCAGATTCGGTAGGTGTATATTTACAAAACCAAGTAGATCTTTTGTCAAACCTAATCGTATTAGCGGGAGTTCGCTTTGACTATGTCGATCCATTCTTTACAGAACAAAATCTGGGTGAAGAAAGAATAGAATTCGACGATCTAGACGACAGCGATTTTACTCCCAGATTTGGCGTAGTCTACAAACCCATCGAACCAGTGTCGGTTTATGCTTCCTATACTACTTCTTATAATCCTGTTAGTTTTGGTGGTTTAGAACCAGAGACGGGGAGACAGTTTGAAGTTGGCGTAAAAACAGATATAAGGGAAGATCTCAGCTTTACCTTTGCTGCATTCGATATTCGTAAACAAAATGTCGAGACGAACGATCCGACTAATCCTACTCTTTCAGTTCAAACAGGAGAACAAGCTAGTCGCGGAATCGAACTCGATATAAATGGTGAAATTTTACCTGGTTGGAACATCACCGCTGCCTATACTTTTCTCGATGCTTTTGTTAGTGAAGACAATACCGATATAGTTGATAACGATTTACCTGGTGTATCCGAAAGTCAGTTTAGTCTCTGGACAACTTACAACCTTCAACAAGGTAGCTTAGAAGGCTTGGGGGTTGGTTTGGGATTCTTTGCCTTGAGCGATCGCGAAGGAGATTTAGACAATAGCTTTACCCTACCTGGTTATTTTCGCACCGATGCTGCCCTGTTTTATAAACGTGACAACTGGCTGGCTCAGTTGAACATTGAAAACCTGTTTGATATTGAATACTTTGCCTCAACTAATTTTGATTCTCGCTTGGGTGTCAATCCAGGGGAGCCCTTTACTATCTTGGGTAAGGTGGCAGTGGATTTTTAATCATTTAACATTTAACATTGAGCATTTATCAATTAATAAGTGCTTCCTTCGCTTATGTTTAAATTGCGTCGTTATTTATCTTCGCTCATCTGGCAATTTTGTACTGCAATCTTAGTTGTAATTGCGATCGCAGCATGTAGTAACAATACTTCTCAACCTAATGCTGCCTTAACAGAAAACTGTCGGGTAGTTCAACACGCGATGGGGGAAACTTGCGTACCGCTTAACCCCCAACGGATTGTTACCATAGACTCTACAATGTTGGAGGCTGCTCTGGCATTAGATCGAAAGCCTGTCGGTAGTCCCCTTGATTTTGTTTTACCTTCAATGGATCAAGAAGGCATTGCCGATCTTGGCGACTCAGAAAGAATCAATCTAGAGCGTGTTTTAGCACTCAAGCCCGATCTGATTTTGGGGCAAGCATATGGCACTGTTCCTTATGCTCAACTGGCTCAAATTGCGCCTACAGTTTTGGTAGATTTTCAACATAGCGGTCAGTGGAAAGAGAATTTTGCTTTTGCAGGA
>JBCCDL010000460.1:0-5266 GCA_039030815.1 Cyanobacteria bacterium P01_A01_bin.83
TCGCTATGAACTATTAGAATGTTTGGGAGATGGTTCTTATGGTTGGGTATGGCGATCGCAAAGACTAGAAGACAATCGTATTATTGCTTTAAAGATTCCCAAGCAGCAAGGCGCGAGAAATAAAGATCTAGCAGAAGGTTCAGCATTGGTTAACGCTCAAACTCATCCTAATGTCATTGAAATTTATTGGATGGGAAGAGTTCCACCAGAACGAGAATGGTATGCGATCGAGATGGAATATTTCCCCAGTCAAACTCTGGCTCAATTGCTAGATAAGCAAACTCAAGGGTTTGTCGCCAGTTATAAAAAAGTTCTTGATATTTATCAGCAAGTATTAGCTGGGGTAGATCATTTACACGATCTGGGAATGTGTCACGGCGATCTCAAGCCCCAAAATATTCTCGTTTCAGGCGATCGCTAGGCACTCTGTAGGGGTGCATCCCAGTTCTGTAATAGGTAGAAAAACTTACGATATTTTTAGAAACTTATGATGGTCAAATTGAGGTGGAGAAATGAGCGTTAAGATAGGCACATCGATGATGAAGAACCTGGGAAACATTTTCCATTTTCCATTGAAAACCTGAGATTTTAACTCGTCTTTCTATCTGTTTAATCGTTGACTCAATTGTTCCCGAACCAATAGAAATGCCTTCGCTTTGATAGTAATCGTAGTTGACTATTCGATGTCGATGTTTCTGAAGATAGGCAATCAAATTACGCACTTTTTCATGCTTCCAATCGCTAAACTGTTTTATAGTTCGATCGACTTCACCCTTCCACAATAGACCTTCGACTAGATTAAAACGTTTGATTGAACCACCTACTTTACCCAAGTTTTCGACTAAATGATACCAATCCAAAATCTCTTGACGTTGTTCGCAATTACTAATGGCGGCCAAAATATTCCAGATACCGCTATGTCCATCTCCTAGGCAAATTAATGGATTGGAGAGCCGTTGTTGATTCACCCACTCAACTAAAGTGTTATTTTCGTGGAAGAATGCTTCTACTCCCAATTGATGAAGATTAACCGCTTTGTAGTCTCTCCACTCACACGGCTGACCTTGAGGTGTTCTTAATCTAACTTTGCCACCATCAATACTCATCTTTGATACCATCGTTTCAACTTTCAGTAGCTGAAAATCTTGACGATGTACCATTCTTTGTTGTGTTCCATGAGAGACTTTAATTCCTGTTAGTATTTCAATATCTTCTTCTGCTCTTTGATAAGATTCGTTGGCACTGAGCAATAAACAACATTTTTCTAAATATGGACTCCATCGAGTCCGACTTTTAACTGATAGCCTCCTGACTGATGGACACAAGTGGATGAAAAATAGAACTGGCGTAAAAAAGTGGGCAGTCAACATCAGACACGCGAACGCGAATGCGTTCTAGCCGCCTTGCGGCGGTCTGCGCGAATGCGCTGCATTGCTAAAAACCAGTGACAAATCATGACTTCATACCCACCTCTTTATAATCAACTTAGTGGTGGCAGTAGCGATTCTTTACGGAACAGTAACGGGAACAACTGTGCAATTGTCGGGATTAAGACGGCAAGTAGATCCACACTGGCACAGAGGTTTAAGCTATTTGAAGATAGGTTTACGATGGTTGCGAGGAACAGTTCATAAGGGTCGCAAGTTGCTTTCCTTGTTGCCTTTACCTCAATGTGATCGCGAACCTTGTTTTGCTAGTCTTCGGGCTGAGGCTGACTATTATGAACGCTTATTATTTTCTCGTGTTCGCTCTTTACACTGTGTCACTTAGCTTTTGTCTTGTTTTGAGATGTGTCCATCAGTCAGGATAGCCTCTGTGCTTGCTTTTCAGTAATGGTTAAACAGCCGATCATACTTTTTATATTTCTTTTTCTTCCTGCTTTGGTCTTACTGCTGCTTGAGATAAAAATTTTGCTACTTCTGGATTTACATAATCGATTAGATGTTTCCTGACAGTTTTTTCTATTCCTTCCAATGTCTTTACTTGTTCTGAATCTGTTTCTGCATCTAGTAATTTAGCGATTGCGAAGCTAGCCGAAGGCATCGCATTTGCATGAACTTTAATTTGTTCTAGTTTGTCGGCTTTCATTTTGACTACCCTCTCTTTTCTCTTAGGATAGTCCTCAGCTCTCTCTTTTTTCACTGAGCATTATTACTTACTTCGTTATTGGGATGCACTCAGGTTATGAATAGGGAATGATGAAATTTCAGTTTATAGTGTATCTTGCTTTTTTTATCTACCAGCAAATTTCTTATTTCATTTCACTACAACCATTCAGAAAGGAAACAGGCTGTTTTTCCACACGAATATAATATCAGGTCAAGTGTCAAGAGCAAAGTAGTTTTTAAATAATGAGGGATAGATTATGAATGATGAATCAAAACAACCAAAGGAATACGATTTAGTACTTGGTGGTAATAATCCTCCTCCGACAGATGGATTAGTATTAAGTAGCTAGGCAGAATTAAATAGAAAACGTTCGGTACTATGTCGCCTTTTTTGAGCGCGAGTTTCTACTCCATCAATAACAGCGATCGCCAAATCGTACTCATCCTCAAAAATTCGACCAGCCAATTCGTGAGTTTTAATTTGATGCCACTCAATTTCAATCAAATTCATCTCAGAAGAAGAAAGGCGCATAGTTCGCTGCATCTAATCGGTAAGTGAAACAGATATAAACCTTGTTCTTGCCACTGATTCCAATATTGACGAACTTCTTTACTTTTGTGAATCGGATGATTATCTTGGACAATTACCGTAATTTGCCCCGTTGTTGCCAAACGCTTTGCTGCTTGTTCAGCTTGCCAATTCATTAGTTTGAGGTAAGAGTTACCTTTAAAACTACCCAGTTTTAATCCATAGTCAAAACTTACTTTGGGACTGTATATAGCGGTGTTCAGGTTTATTAAGTACACTTATTTTGCTTGTTCATTGAGATTGGAACTTATAACTGTACTTAGCTTGTTTGCACACCGCTGTAAACCCAAAATATTGAGTCTTTTACCACGCTTTTTGGTCTGTTGTAAGACTTTTTGTTGACCAACCCTGGCATAGCGCAGGCTGCAAGGCAGCCAAGTCGCGTCTAGCGACGCTTGAAAGCTTTGCTTTCTGCACTTACAGGACGACCTGAACAAAAACCTGACTCATCCAAAAACTTGAGACAAATTTCCCCTGCACTATGACTCCACAACAACCAATCTAAGTCAGCTTGTTTGGCTTTCTTGTATTCTGGGTTAGCAGTTGGTGGTGGTTTATATCTAGTTCTTTTCCATCGCCACCCCTTTTTTTGAGAAGTTTACGAATCCTATCTGGACTTAAGTTGACTCCTCTATCTTGCTTCAATTTTTCGGCTAATTGTCTGCTGTTATAGGTTCTTTGCTCTTGTTCTATTGCTGTTTCCAGGTACTGAATATCTTCTTCTTGCCAACCTCTTTTTCTGCCTCTCCCTCCTGCTTCCCATAATCCTTCTAGTCCTTGATTTGACCAACTGTGAAGGCTTTTTCTGACTGTGTGAGAGGACAATTTTTTATACTCTGCTATCTGACTTACCGACCAACCGTAGGCATTAAGGCGAACTATTTCCGCTCTATATCTTACTCTTGATGGTGTTTGAGGGTGCTGCTGTACATTTAATAACTGTTGGTCTTCTTCTTCGCTTAAGCTAACTTTTATGGGGGCTGGCATATGCGGAGCAGTATCCTCTAGGACAGTTCAATTTAGGCTGATTTTTTTCTTAAGCTATTTTATAGTTTTTTTTGCCCACCTACTTAAGTGTAGATGGCGATGGAAATATGCGTCGCTGTCATTTTATCAGACAACCCATTGGTAATATCTATAATTCCCACTGGGAAAATGCCTTACGCGATCGCCTTTGCACGAATGAAACTTGTCACTGTCATATTGGTTACGTTCATTTGGATTATTTAGAATTAGACCAGATATTTGCAGAGAGAATTTTAGAGAGAATAGTAAGGATTCAGGTGAAGGTTGAAGAAAAAAAGCAATTTAGGTAATGTGGGAGTCAAGATGAGTAAAAAAACTTCTACAAGAAACCGAGAGCAATTGAGCCAGTTGTCAAAGGAAGAACTGGTAGACATAATAGTGTCTCCACAAGAAGTAATCGAATATCTCAAGCAAGAAATAGAGAAGTTAAAAGTAAGTAGAGACTTAAATAGCAAAACATCATCGAAGCCACCATCATCAGAACTTACATTTTGGAATGCTTAATGATCGAACATAATGACGATGAATTTTATCATGCGGTAGATAATTACATTGTGGATAAAGGAATCCAGCCCACTATTCGCCTAAGAAGTTTCTTTAATTTTCTGGTCGCTGAGTCCAAAATTTATGGATTTCTTGATGTAAACTTACTCCTAAGTCAATTGCTTCATCATATAACTGCTGATATTCTAAATCATGCTCTGTTTCAGGAGATACTATAGCCGCTAAATTATTTTCTAAATCAGCTAATAATTGTGCAGGATTATAAGGAGTTGTGCTATCAGCATAAGTATTCTGATGATACAAATAGCTTTCTAACTCGATACTGCGTAACAGACTAGTTCTGGTTAAGTTCAAAGCTGTTCTAAATTCAGTTAGCAACTGCATATTTGTTACTGAATCATTTTTACTATGATCCCTTAGATAATTAAGATCAGTTAAAAGCTGAAAACTGGCAATCAGTCTATTGTATTTTTTGACTTTAATTAACAAGCTGCTTAATAGCTTTAACTGCCTAGCTTTTTGCCACAAATAATAATTAAAAATTACCAAATAAAAACTAGATAAGCTGAAGGCGATCGCCAAACTTACAATAAAACCTTGTATATTATTACTGATAAGCTCCAGATTACGACTCGCAATTAAAACTAAGGGAAAGTTAAAAATCAAGCTAATAAATAGACACAGACCTTCAATTTTTAAAATGGATTGCCAAGATTGAGATTGACGTAAAATTAATCCTGTGGCTAAAGCGATCGCCCAGCTACCAATCAGCGTCGGCTCAAATACTTGCTCTACATCTGCTTTACTAATCTTTAGTTCTTGCCATGATTGAGACATTACATTATAGTCATTTCAATTAATTTCTTGATGATTGACTAGCTTTTTATTAGTCATTGGTCATTAGTTGTTAGCCAGGGAATTGCTAATAATGTTAAATGCTAAATGTTAAAACTAATTACTGTAAACCTAAAACCTTGGCAATAATATAAACAACCTGGATATAAAAATTACTTTCAATTTCTCTAAATAGCGCAAAAGA
>JBCCDL010000461.1:0-5261 GCA_039030815.1 Cyanobacteria bacterium P01_A01_bin.83
TCCCCAGCTTATACAACCACCGTGTTGACAAACTTTAATACTAGATGCTGGCAATTGGTCATAAAAATTAAACCATACAGTAAATGAGAGCCTCCAGAAAGCGCGCTTGGCGTGACCTAGATCGCAGCTTCAGAACTTACTGCATGCCATGCTGAAAATTCATCATGAGTAATGAGTAATTCAATCGGCAGTTTAAGGAGACGGTCAAAAGTGACACCAGAAGTAACACCAGAGGCGATCGCCATCGACAATACGGAGTGGTCAAAATACGGCTATAAAATAGAAAGCTGCTTGGGAAAAAATACCGTTGGTGCCAGAGTAACTTATCTAGCATCCAAAATTGATACGGCAGAAAAGGTTGTAATCAAACAATTTCAATTCGCTACGGCTAACTCTAGCTGGTCGGCATACGATGCTTGTCAGGCAGAAATTGAAGCATTAAGGCATTTAGAGCATCCCAGTATTCCGACATATTTGGATTATCTGTCAACCGATACGGGTTTTTGTCTAATTCAAGAGTACAAGCAGGCAGTATCTCTTGCCGCGCCCTATCGCTGGACGTTGGAAGAAATTAAGGAAGTAGCGATCGCTCTATTGGAGGTTTTGGTCTATCTCCAGCAGCAACAGCCGAGTATTATTCATCGCGACTTGAAGCCAGATAATATTCTCGTTGATCGCTCCTCGAAAATTAAGGTTTACCTAGTTGATTTTGGCTTTGCTCGTTTGGGTGGAGGAGAAGTAGCTGCTAGTAGCGTGGTCAAAGGTACTTTAGGCTTTATGCCTCCAGAACAAATGTTCAATCGCCAGCTTACTAACAGTTCGGATTTATATAGCTTAGGGGCAACTTTAATTTGTCTGCTGACCAACACCAATTCGCGCAATATTGGCAGCCTAATCGATGATGAGCACAACTGTTTTAAATTTAGAACCAGGCTATCACGGCTAGAACCAGCATTTTTAGACTGGTTGGATAAAATGGTGTACTCTAACCCCAAGCATCGATATGTTGATGCTCGAACTGCCCTACAAGCATTAGAGCCAATATCTTTATATAATTCCGCTGCTGCCAGAGGTCTATCGAGGAAGGGTAATAAGCTAGAAACGACGATTATTTATTCTATCGTCTCAATCGTCTTAATCGCTTTTTTCGCTCGCTGCTTTCAAACTTTATCTCATGTCAAAGCTTTGAATCAAAACCAATCCGATCTTCGTTATTTTAAAGTCCAAGCATTAGAATTTGGTAGCGTCAAATGTGTCGGCTGCAAGCTAGAAGGTTTGTTTTTAATGCCAGCCCAAACAATATCACGTTCTGATTTAGGCAAAGCGGATTTACGTAACGCCAAGCTATCAACAGTCAATCTAGCAGATAGTTATTTTGATAGCGCCAATCTGGAAAATGCAATTCTGACCGATGCTAATCTATCGGGGGCTAATTTTCGCAATGCCCATTTGAAGAATACCAACCTAAGTAATGCTAATTTGCAGAAAGCAAGAATAGTTGGCGCTAATCTATCGGGTGCTAATTTAGCTTATGCTAACTTGGAAAACGCTCACATTCACAATGTCAATTTTAAAGGAGCAAACTTGACGGGTGCTGTTCTTCCCCAAGATTACCAAAAATACAATAACTTTGAGGGAGCAATTATGCCTGATGGTAACTTATACAGCGGTTTTAATTAACCTGCTCGTAGCACAGCGCATATGCGCAGATCGTCGTCAAGACGACTGGGAGGCGAAGCCTCCGTAACTCTAAGCTCTAAGCTTTAAGCTTTGTTCTATCATTTTGATAACTGTGGTCTACCAACGTGCAAAACGCTGAATATACTAAGGGGTTTGGCTTATCCCGAACTCACGCTAATTACTGTCAAATTAGTTGACTTTTAAGACGGTATCTGTACTTATCCCTCTTTTGTCACTTTCCGAGATAGATCTTTACGGTGAAAGAATTACAGCGATTTTTAAAATTTGGTTTTTCTTATTAGAAAAAAATCGAGTAATCCTTTGCTCTACAAAGACTCCAGAACTTAGAAATGACAAAAGTTTTCGGAGTCTGACAAAAGAGGGTTATCCCTCTTGTATCACTTTCCGAGATAGATCTATACAGGGAGAGGATTACAGCTATTTTTAAATTTTAGCTTTTATTATTAGAAAAAAATCGAGCAATCCTTTTCTCTATAAAAACTACAGAATTTAAAAATGACAAAAGTTTTCGGAGTCTGACAGAAGAGGGATAGATGTTAACAATGTAAAAAACTTTAACTCAAAGTTTCCACTCTGGGATTACCATCATTTTCAATCCAGATTAACTGCTTAATACGGCAAGTTTTAGCATATTGCTTAATTACCGCTTCAGTGCGATCGCTTAATTCTAATTCTACCTTTGCTTGATTATCCTTCTGTCTCAGTTGATGAGCATATTTGATAGCGGCAGCGGTTACTTGTTTCGAGGTGGGAATTACCAAAAAGTCGCTACCAGGAGCCTGTTGTGGCAGAATATCGGTTGATAGTAAACAGGAATGAAGATCTTCAATAGATAGAGATTTGTATCATTCTTTTTTGGATTTCATATCAGTTAATTTATACGTTATATGGCAAGGGATATCGTTTTGGTAATTCTTGACACTCCTCGCCCTCCGCTTACGCGCTTTGGACAAGGATTATTGTTTCAGCGAGACATAGCTAGAGATAGAAGATCTATCTCCCCACCAGAGGTATCTCCACAAGCTGTAACTGTCTGCCCGACAGCCAAAATGTTTAATGCTGCGTTTTTGTCTCTCGGATTACGAGAGCCACAGCTAGGACAAACCCACTCTCTAACATCTAGAGGCAGCTTGTCTAATGTTTCTTGTATGTCTCCGTCACGGATGATAGTTCGGATTCTTAAAAAGTCTTAAAAACCTAGCTAATCTAAGTTGTTTTGGGCTTATGCTGGATTTAAATACCGAAATTTAATTCAAAATTAAATTTTGTCTAAACTATTGTCATAGATCAAAAATATGAAATGCGATCGCATCATCACCTTCTTCGACATACTGTGGCAAAGTATCAAGAACGTTATCTTTTTCTGATACAGAGGGGGTAAAGAAGTGAGTCCCTGTTTCGCTATTATAAAGTCGGAAAAGGGGAATCGTATCCTCTTGCGGTGTATCATAAGCATAATAAGCTACACCTTCTAGTCTATAGTTAGGTAAATTTGCTTCAATAGTATCTTTTTCAGCTTCAGATATAGTGTAAAGGTGAGCGCCTGTAAAGTCGTTAAAGAATCGGTATACAGGCTTGGCGCCAGTCAAAACATTGTCCTCCTCAGGCAAAGCCGCAAAAGATTCACCCTCATAGCTGTATGAAAGCTCATTATTGTCTATTTGTTGCAAAACTGCATCTCTTTCCGATAATGAGGAGGTGTAAAAATGAAAGCCTTGTTCCTTTTCAAAAAAGCGATAAATCTCTACCATACCGTCGGTACTATCTGCATCATCTTCGGCTGTAACTTCACTATTACCGTTGTTGATAAAAACGCTATCACCACCTTCAACTACTTCGATATTAGCCAACACATCAGAATCGCTACCATCTATAATTCTCACGATTTCTGTATCTCCAAGAGATAAAATTTCACTGTTGTTATCAAAAGCTAAAGTACTAACATCTCCTGGTGCAACTTCAAATGAACTAGCATCAAGCTGAATTTTATCGCCTTGTGAAGCATTAAAATCACTGATCGTATCCACTTGGTCTTCAAATAAATCTACAGCTTCTCCACCTTCGCTAACCACTTCACCATTAATAGTTACCTGACCAGTAATAGCTTGAGTATTTCCTTTTGATTCTATTTTTTGGAAGAAAAAGATATCTGTACCAGCACCACCTGTCAAAATATCTTTACCAACTGAGGCTGCCAAGTAATCGTTGTCCTCACCACCATCTAGTTCGTCATTCCCAATCCCTCCTATCAGAACGTCGTTCCCAATTCCTCCTTCTAGAACGTTGTTTCCAATTACTCCCGTTAAAGTGTCATTACCAGAATCTCCTACCAAATTACTGTTACCAGTACCTCCTGTCAGTCTATCATCACCATCTTGACCCATAAGGGTACTGTTGCCTATACCACCAGCTAAATTATCATCGCCTGGAGTGCCATCGATAGTATTGTTACCTAGAATATCAAAATCAAAACTTGTGACATCAAATTCGTTATTAATATCATTTAATAAATCCATAGTTTTGCTTTATTTAATTGTTTGATGTTTTATTAAACAATTAAATAGTATCTTTATTTATAAACTCAAACAATTATCTAATCATGTAGCTATAGTCGTACAATGTTAGGTTAGGATAAGTTAATTTAATCGCTCGTAGGTAAAAGGTAAAAAATTTCCTACCTAAGGTAGGTATTGCTATAAATACTTAAATTAAAGCAAGATTAGCATGTGCTTTTGGCATTTTTATTGATATTAATTTTATAAAAATATTAATATTTTCCTAAGCAATTGCTATGATAACTTTTATGAGATATTCTCTGCAATTTGTTCGAGTCAATATTATTCTCATAGCAATCACAACCAAATCAATCAGAAAGTTATTTGTGACTAATTGATTCTGGTGAATCTTCACGCCAAAAAACAATTGTGTCATCAAGAGGTTGAAGTTTGGTTTGAGGATAATAAAAAGCGAGAATTTCCTTGGCTGACCAACCCAGATTAGCTAAATTATAGGAACCATATTGGCTCAAGCCTACACCATGACCAAAACCGCCACCAATGAAACTGTAGCCAGTTAGCTTTTGTGACTCATCCAAAATTGGCTGGAGATAAAAGAAAGTGCTGCGAGGTGGTTCTAAAGCACTACGAATCTCATTTTTATGGAGCTGTAGTTGACCTTGGTCGGTTTCAATATTGAGAGTTAACATTCTCCCAGAACGCGATCGCCTGTGAACCTGCATCGATTTGATAGTATTAAAATCAGCTAGGGGATGGCGAGTTTTGGTGAGATATTTACGCAAGTCTTGGTTGAGATCGGTAATACTGCGGTCTTTGTGCCAGCGAAATAACCTCGAAATACCTGTTTCATTAAATCCTTTGGTTAAATCAATAAAACGACGAAATGCTGGTTCGTTATTTAAAGGATACTTAGTTAAATCCCAAAAAGGACGTGGGGCATCTATTACAGGCTGGAGATAAGGACGTTCTGTACCATCCCAAGTATCGGCAAAGCCTGCGGTCACACCACCTGTAGTTGAGGAATAAAGAGCGTCAATTAGTTCA
>JBCCDL010000462.1:0-5248 GCA_039030815.1 Cyanobacteria bacterium P01_A01_bin.83
ACCATCTTTTAATTCAGCCGAAAGATTCCAGGTGAAAGTTGTCCAGGCTAAATTATCTCGACGAGTCAGACGAAGATCGTCATTAGCAGAGAGGATAAATTTAGGCATCTTATCGAATAAGTTGGTTTGGATGCCTTGTTCATATTCATTCCAACCTTGATATTGCATGGGTAAAGCATCGTAAAAAATCAAATCTGCATCTTGAGCATAGAATTTGGCTAAAGCATGGGGATTATGACTATTCCAAGCTTGATGGGTGCTATCAATCAGTTGCTTAAATTGTTGTTTTTCGGTTGGAATACCAAATGTTGATTGAGCGATCGCCGTTGCCGTAGCTTTGCTAAACGCATCTGAAATAAAAACTGAACTAAATCCGAAAAAGATAGCAACTAAAGCGATCGCTAATATTTTGTTTGTGTTTTTAATAAATGACATGATAATTTTCTTTGGTAATCAAATAAATCAATTTTTATCTGTTGGGATTAACAGTATCGAGCCAAAGGTAAAAAGAATGCTGGCAACGATATGAATTACAGTGTGAATTGAAATAGATTCAGTTAATTCAATTAATCCATCAAAGAGAAACAGCAATGAACCAATCAGAAATAGCCAACTAACTAGAAACTCGGAGTCGATTTTTTTTTATTTTTAGTAAAATTGTTATTTTTTGATGCAGTTGTTTTCCTTAATTTTTCTGGATTAGTTACTGTAATTAATTTATTTTGTTGTCGATATTTTTTATTGATAAAGCACTTCTTTTTTACTAACATTTTTACTCCTAAAGTTTGAATAATTTATATTTGAATGGCAAATATTTTCCAATCTAAATTATCAAAATATTACTGTTGAATTATAGCGATCACTATTTCTATAGATCCAGAATAAATTTTATTTTAAACCAGACAAATATTAAATTCTTGGCGAATATCTTTGAGAGGTCGGTTGAGATATTCTCTATAATCTTCCCATCCCCATTTTTTTGTCATCTTGCGACTATTTAGATAAACCTTAATAATTTTTGGTAAACTTTTAATTCCCATCCAAATAACTTGGAGATATCCTATTTCCTGAAAAATCTGCTGGGTTTCTGGATCTTTTAAGTATTCCAGATATTTTGAGAAAGATACATTGGAAGCAACCATTGCCCAAGTATCACAAAGAAATTCCCCTTCAATGGTGGTATTGCAACCAAAAATTACGTGAGTAACGTCGTGTAAGGTTAACATTTTTGCTATTTCTTGATCTTCAACATCTTCAACAATAGTTAACCCTGGAATACTTGCATAATATTCTTCTAATCCTTGTTGTAATGTTTGATTAGAATCTTGGTGTTGATATCTGTATTCATTATTCATTTTTCTTCTCTTCCTTTTTACTTAATTGAGAATCGATTATTAAAAATTATTCGAGTTTTAGACAGCAAATAACTCAGAAATTCTAGAACGAGCAGCAGCAAGAGAATCAGCAAGTTTTTGTCCGCCGTATTCATCGTTTTCAACAGGAATAAAAGTAATATCGGTAATGCCCAACATCCCAAATATTTCCTTAATTAGTGGTATTTGAAAATCTCGTTTATGGTTGCGTTCCCCTGGTGCAAAACCTCCGTCACCACGGGAAGCAATAACAAACATTTTTTTGTTCTGTACCAAAGGTTTATAAGGAAATTCTGGGTTTTCATCGGGAATATAAGCCCAGGTACGATTAATTCTGACGATGTTATCGATATATGCCTTAAAACCACTGGTAACGCTCCGTTATACATCGGTACACCCATGACATAAATATCTGCTGCTAACAATTCATCTACCAATTCATCGCTGAGACGAAGAGTTTGTTTTTGTTCTGGCGAGCGCTCGTTTTCGGGAGTAAATGCAGCAGCAATCCAGTCTTCGCTAACGTGAGGAATAGGATTGCGCCCAAGATCGCGATCAACAATCGTGTTTATAGGATTGGCTTTTTTCCAAGTTTCGACAAATTCTCTAGTCAATCTACGGGAGTGAGATCTTTCTCCTCTTGGACTGGCATCAATATGTAGCAATCTATTCATCTTATTTAATCAAGCTTTATGTTTGTTAATTGTTGGCGATTGAAACGTTACAATTACACAATAGGTAACAAAAGATTTTCGAGCTTTCAAAATCTTGCCTTGCTTACAAAATGTTGCTGCGAGTTTTTCTAAGCAAAGCCAATGGTTAATTCATCACCGAAAACAGCGAATGAAATCCCATCGCCGATCATTACGAGTTCAGATTTAGGTTGGAAGTCAATAACTGTTGCTGAATTTAAGCAACCACCAGGAAATAGTAACTTTACTCCCGATCTAGAACATACAATTGCCTTGTGTTTGGCAGCCAAACCATACCGTATTTGGCAAGCTATTGGCGACCGCAGTTATAGTGGCATCTATTCCAAAGGCGATCTTTCCCTCGCACCAGCAAAGTTACCCTGTTCCTATAAAGTTTACGGTGATGATCATTACTTAGAAATTAAAATTCCCACTCCCTTTCTCGAACAAGTGGCTATAGAAGTGATGAACTGCGATCTAAACCGACTAGAGTTACGAACGGAGTTTCGCGACCGCCATCCTCAAATAGAGCAATTAGCCATGATGTTACGCAGCGAACTGTATCGAGGTCAAGATGGCATGGGACAACTTTATATAGATTCCCTAGCCAATGCTTTGATGGTTAATCTATTACGAGACTATAGTGCAATTCAACCTAATATAGCAATTTATGAAGGGGGACTGAGCGATCGCTCTTTATTTCAAGCTATTGAATATATCGATCATCATTTAAGCCAATCTATTAAGCTAGAGGACTTAAGCAATCATCTAGGAATTAGTAAATTTCATTTTAGTAGACTGTTTAAGAAATCTATGGGTGTATCTCCTCATCAATATGTGATGCAACAAAGAATTGAACTAGCAAAAAAACTTTTACTCAAAGCAGACAAATCGATATCCGATATCGCTTTGGAGTGTGGTTTTAACAGTCACGCTCACATGGGTAAATACTTCCGCGATTATGTAGGTATGACTCCCAAAACTTACCGTCAAAGTTAGCACTACTAAGGCTGGTAGCTATCTTCACAGACTAACTCTCTGCTCCCGAACTGATGTTAAATAACAGTGACAGTCTGATTTTTCAATTAGAGATTGAGCTAGAGAATTAAGAATTGAAAAGCGATCTACGATCATAAAAAGCGATCGCTTTTTGGTTAAGAGCGATCACTTTTTTTTGGCTTTAAATTCTTTCGTCACAGTTACTGAATTTTGCCAAGTCGTGAAATTATTTCTACCCCAGGATTTTGTTCTAACCAATAACTTCCCCAGGATACATCAGCTACAGTACGCTCTTAGCGACTATGAATTCTCTCTGTTTGAGCATGACAAATTGGGCAAGCTGTTTGCTGGGTCTTGGTTTTAACTTGAATGGTTAGTTGATTTTGTTCTGAGCCGAGTTGCCAATCTATTAGCTGAAGGCAAAAAAATTCGGTAATAGATGTTGTAGAAATAAGTTGAGATTATTCTGTTGCTGAGGAACGCACATAAATGATTACGTTGGTTAGGCTTCGACTATTTACTCATAAAATGTACCTAAATGAACACCATTTGCATATTTTGGTTTTTCGCCAGCGATCAGCTTAGAGGAGTGCGCGGAGCGCAATCGCCTGTTCTCGGATTCACCAAAAGCGTGCAAGAGCCTTTATCGCTAAAATTTACACTTTTGTTCTAAATGGCTTAGGGATTTGTTTTCGGTTTTCTTAAGTCAAAGTTCAACCAGCATCAGATGTAAAACCTGAAAGAATCCTGAGAAACTCCTAAATTTTATTTTATTTTTTTCTCAGAGGAACTCTGTCTGTCAAATCAATAATTATTTTTGTTGACAAAAAACCTAAGTACCTAATCACGATGCAGATAGTCATGGCTCCAAGATCTGCCAAAAGTATTTCTGGATTTGGTGTTTACTCGATTGACAAGAATAATTTATCTGAAAAAAATGAAATGTCCTCAATGTAATTCGATCTTAGTTAGAAAAAATGGTCGACGACGAGGCAAACAATGCTATCAATGTCTTGATTGTCGGCGGCAATTCGTTGAATCTCCCTTGCCGAAAAGCTATTCTCCAGAAGTAAAAGAGTTATGTCTAAAAATGTACCGTAAGGGTATGACGTTGCGTGCCATTGAGAGAGTTACCGAAATCCACCACACCACTATTATGAAATGGATTAAAGATGCTATACCTTAATTGAGTGCGATCGCTCTTTAAGAAATCTATGGGTGGTATCTCTTCATCAATATGTGATGCAACAAAGAATTGAACTAGCAAAAAAACTGTTACTCAAAGATTTAATATTTATTTTACAAATATACACTTAGCGAATTTGATCGACAATGGGACTGCAATCAATTGCTGTTGATTGTAATGATTACTTGAGCTTTAAATTTAGCTTACTGCCAGCACAAAAATGCAATTTATAATGATTTGGGATTTATTAAAAGCGTCAAAATTAATATTCGAAATCATTACTTAGTCAGCAAAGCTATTTTTATAAAATATTCTATTCATCTAAAACAATTTGTTTAAAATCAAAACAGAGCTGTAATACGGACAGAATAAACAATAAGTTTAATTGACTTTTATTTTTATCTTGTTTTATTGTGTATGTATTTCGATATTCAACTATATGTTGAACATAAGCGATTACCGATTTGAATTTAAATCAATTAAAAACTTTAGAGGAAAAATAGAATGAGCGACAACAATGTAGTGAGATTTGATGACTTAGATGTTAATGTTAATGTCAACTTAGCAGAGGATATTGCCAGTAGAGAAACAGGCTTTGAAACTACTATTGATGAGCTTGATTTAATCAATCCCAATGAGGGAATTAATGCCAGCGAGATTTTGAATGAAGCGATCGCAAGCAACCTTTATTACAACTTTCATACCGCCGACTTTCCAGGTGGAGAATTGCGGGGTCAGTTAGAGTTTGTTGCCGACAATCGCAACGCTGAAGGGATAGGTGAAGTAATATTTACCAGTAGTCTTAGTGGCGATCAAGAAGTACAGGATGAGCCTGTAATTACCGATGCCTCTGGTGAAGCTACTACGACCTTTACCGTCGCCCCAGATGGTTCAGTAGATTACAGTGTTGATGTTTCTTTGAATGGACTAAACCAAGCTGATCTATTACCCGTCAATATTGGGAACGGAACCCTCAGTCCGATCCATTTACATAATGC
>JBCCDL010000463.1:0-5243 GCA_039030815.1 Cyanobacteria bacterium P01_A01_bin.83
AATAAATATTTTGGTAATACCTAACGTATCGGCAATCAGGCAGGCTACTTGCGCCCCCGCACCACCAAAACAACACAAAACATACTGGGTGACATCATAACCTTTTTGTAAGGAGATTTTTTTGATCGCCCTCACCATATTTGCCACGGCAATTGCCATAAACCCCGATGCTACTTCTTCGGGGATAAAATTGTTACCTGTGACGGTATTTATAGTTGCTGCTAGTTGCTCAAACTTCTTAAGAACAATCTCTTTATCTAAAGGTTGATTGGCATCTTTACCAAAGACGGCAGGAAAATATTGCGGCTGTATCTTGCCTAACATAACGTTGGCATCGGTAACGGTTAATTCGCCACCGCGACGATAGCAAGCAGGACCAGGATTAGAGCCACCAGATTCTGGTCCAACACGATAACTCATCCCGTCAAAGCTGAGAATCGAACCGCCTCCTGCGGCGATGGTGTGGATGGACAATACTGGTACGCGCATCCTCACCCCCGCGATCTCTGAATCTATTTCTCGTTCATATTCTCCTGCATAGTGTGCCACATCAGTACTGGTACCGCCCATATCAAAGGTGATAATTTGCCCAAATTCTGCTCTTTTGCTGGTTTGAACTGCACCGACTATGCCCCCAGCAGGACCACTGAGAATGCTGTCTTTACCCTGAAAGTTGTCTGCCGCAACCAAGCCGCCATCAGATTTCATGAACATCAACTCAGTATCGGGCAACTGACTGGCAATTTGAGCGACATAGCGTTGTAAGATAGGGGTAAGATAAGCATCGACTACGGTAGTATCTCCACGACTGACTAGTTTAATTAACGGACTTACCTGATGAGAAATGGATATTTGGCTGAAGCCAATTTTTGCGGCTATTTCGGCTACCTGCAATTCGTGTTGGGTATAGCGATAGCCGTGCATCAAGACAATGGCACAACAGTTAATTCCCGCATCGTAAACAGCCTGTAAATCTTGTCTTACCTGTAGTTTATTGACAGGCTTTAATTCATTACCATTGGCATCGTATCTGGCATCGATTTCAACCACGGATTCATACAGCATACTGGGGAGAACGATCTGGCGGGCAAAGATATCTGGACGATTTTGATAGCCGATGCGCAAGGCATCTTTAAAACCCTTGGTAATTAGCAACACCACGCGATCGCCTTTTCTTTCTAATAAGGCGTTAGTAGCTACTGTTGTCCCCATTTTGACTACTTCTATTTGTTCTGTGGGAATGGGTTGATCTTGGGGGATACCCATGAGATCTCTAATTCCCTGTATTGCTGCATCTGGGTATTGTTCGGGATTTTCTGAAAGTAATTTATGGACGATGATTTTATTTTGAGGCGTTTTAGCAACTACGTCAGTAAAGGTACCACCGCGATCAATATAAAACTGCCATCGTTGATCAGAGTTCATAGTTATTGGCTTATTTGTTTTCTCTATCTATTAACAATAGATGGAGCTAGAGTTTAATTTCTGATACCCCACTATCAAAATTTTGGATCTTACCTTTACTGCCGATTTAAAAAAAAGGCGTTGGTAATTTATGTAATGACTTACAAAATTGACAAAATGAACTTAATCAGGAAAAATCAGAGTTATTTGTTTGGGAGTATCTAATTTATCAGCAGATTGCTTATTACCATCTTGGATATGACTTAATACATCTATTTTTATTTTTTGTGCAAGTATCTTAGCTAAATTTACAGGGACAGCATTACCAATCATTTTATATCCATGATTTATATACTTATATTTTAAAATAAAGCTATCAGGAAAAGTTTGTATCCTGGCACATTCTCTAACCGATAGTCTGCGATAAGGTTTAGGAGAATTAGGATCGAATATTCTTTTATCTTTTTCTACAAAAATCATTTTGCTAGCTTGCGGATGAATTGGTGCATGTCTTCCTCCTGCCTGAATAGTAAAAGAAGGTTCATTCCACATTCTTACACGATTTCTAGACATATAGATACTAGAATACCCAGTATCTAAATATTCATGATTAGGTATTTGATGATAATTATTACCAAGTTTATCTTTAACGTTGTTTGGCTCAATCGAACTTAGATCATATATTGCATCTTTCAAAGCCAATTTTCTATTAATAGCTTTAGGAAATTGAAAATGACTCTTCATACTCTCATGATAACCAACAATTATTACTCTTTTTCGATCTTGAGGAACATCAAAATCATTGGCATTTAATAATTGATAAGAAACATTGTAGCCAATTTCTCTAAACTGATTGAGTATGTTAGTAAAAGCTTGAATATGTCTCGCAGATAAAATTCCTCGAACATTTTCAGCTAAAAAGAATAATGGCTGCTTATCTCGAACAATTCTGATGTAATCATAAAACAATTGTCCTCTATTATCCTTAATTCCTCTTCCAGCACCAGCCTCACTCCAACTTTGACAGGGAGGGCCGCCTATAATGCCAATACACTCAGGAACATCATCAGATAAAACATTTCTGATATCTTTTTTATCCAATTTGGTTTGAGGATGATTTAATTCATAGGTTTCCCAGATAGATTGATCGCATTCGTTAGCAAAAATAATATTAAATCCAGCCTGATGAAAACCTAAATCTAACCCTCCACAACCAGAAAATAGAGATACAATGTTCATTCAGCTATACTAAGTTTTATTTGCTTGTTTTTTTACATGGTTTATTATCCTAACATCTTTCATTTGCGCTGGATTGTTAGGAGATTTGATACGTTTATTTTCTATCGTTATCTTATCTTCAACTAATTCAAGTACGTTTTGATCTTGACTCAGGAGTGATAAATACTTATCTTCAGGGATAATTGATATTAATTGAAAATATTCATTATTTTGGCTATCGTTTAAATTTAAATTCAAATAGTCATAAATATTCATTGGATTATCTATACCCCACATTCCTCTAATTCTCAAATACGTAATACCTAGAGGATCTACTTTATTTACTCGTCCCAATTCTTTGGTTTCCGAAAATTCTACTCCTTCTATTTCATTGATTCCAGTAGAAATCTTATTTTTGATTCTTGTGTAATATTCTGCTTTAGCTGCATAGCAATCCCCATAAATCATCCATAGCAACCTTAATTTTCTCTTCTTAAATACTCCAATTATATATATAATGTCTTTTTCCACCCAGTTTTCGCAATTTCGACAATCAGTGACGAGCATTAAATCGTTAGAAAAAAGTTTATTTTTAGGATATGAGCTATTGAGTGCAATTTGAGATTTCAAAGATGTGATTTTTTTAATCTCTATAGCATCTCCATTTTTAAGTATCAAATCAGGTGGATTATTTTGATTGCCCAGCCAAGAAAATACCTGACTATGTTTATCAACTCTAATACTCAAATTATTTTGATTTATAGTATTAGCGAAAGCATCTTTAATATATTCTTCTAAAGCATCGCCAACAGCATTTATTCTATTATTACTAATAGTCTGATAATAATTTAAAATGTCTGGTACTGGGTTGTTAATTATATTAGCAATTGCTTCTAAAATGTTAGCCATTTTAATGTATATAAAATATATATTTTGTTGTATTTAGCTGATGTTTGTTTATTTTCAATACGCATGATAACTGTTATTTGTGCAAGCACTCATTTATTTCTTTCAAAACTTTAGAATTGGTCAGACGCGATTATAAATAAACTAAATCGTATGCAGAAGTAGTAGATAGACTTTTATTGGGAAATATATATTGCGCTCGCAAAAATACTTGATACACTGATACTCTATAAGTAATATAGTATTAATTTTGCATATATTCTCAACTCTCTGTAATGACTACTCTAGATTCTTCCGCTTTAAAAGCCCGCAACATATTATTCGCGATGTTTTGTGTATTGATTATTTTAGATAGCCTATTAGTTGTAGTTTCTCGGGATTTATGGGCAATTGGGCGTATTTTAGCGACCATTGTCGTAATGTATTACGTCATGCAAGGCAAAAAATGGGCTAAATGGGTTTTGATCGCTATCTTTAGTATGGTAATTGTTTCGTTAACAGCATTAATAATCGCTTTGCATTCTAAGTTATCTACTTTTTTGGTTGTTGGCAGTTTGATTTTTATTATTTTCTGTGGGATAGTGGGAAAGTATTTAATTAGCAACAAAGAGTTAAATCGCTATTTTTTACATAAAAGAAAAGCTGTAAGCGCATCTATATAAGACTATAATTCACATGTGTAGCATTCTTTTTTACTTTTCAAACACCCTCTTATAATTATTTCCCATATTTCTCTAATAACATCATTAAATTAGTTAAATTGTTAAATTATACGGTAATTATTGGGAATGACTGTAACATGTAGATAGAGCTGATCTAAATAGAACATCATGAACAAACCTCCAAAAAACACCATAGATGTCGACGCAGGAACGCTACTATTAATTGTCTCGGCACTGATTCTAATCCCCTTATTAGTAACGGGCTTTGTATCTCACTAATTTATAATCTTGATAATAAAAAACCCAGTCACAATTTATATACCTGGGTCTAATTATTTGTCTATTTATTCTTGATGTTATCCATCATTCTCTATCAAAGGATGTTAGTTAGATTTATAAGTTAACCGTACGGTTTTTGAATCTACATCATAATGCCAGATGGATTGAACAGGATTATTATCAGAAATTGTTATACCGTACTCATTATTTTTACGCACTATTAAAGCAATATTATTACCCTGAGCAGCAATTTCTACTGCTGGAGCTGCTTCGTTACCTCTGTCGTAATGTCGATAAAATCCTGGCATTTTATTCCCTACTTGTTCTTGAGCCAGTAATTCTCCTGTTCCAGAAATAAATATTAATTCTCCTCTTTCTAAAAAATCCTCAGCCCAGGCTATGTATCGATCTGAAACGCGATCATATGTCAATGATTGAATATCAAGATTATTAACTGAGCGCACGTCTAGCCAACGGCGTTTTCTCACGTCAAAGCGATAAAAATGCCCCGATCCTCCCAATGATACTAGAGCAATAAGATCACGCTGACTGTCGTAGGCTATGTCTGTTCCCCAAGAAAGCTCGGGAAATTTGCCAGGCAGTTTAAATTCTTTCTGGCTACCATCTTGGTTGGTAACTTTAATCCCCGTCTGGGTTAGCTCGTAAATTTCGGTACCATCAGGAGAAACAGCAATACCTGTCTGAGAAATAGTACTGCTTCTTGGTTCACTTGCTCCCTTTAGTCTCCATTTAACAGATCCGTAATTGTTTTGG
>JBCCDL010000464.1:0-5238 GCA_039030815.1 Cyanobacteria bacterium P01_A01_bin.83
GTACATACAGCCGATGATTATAATTATGAATCTGAGTTGTTAAAAGCAGCAATCAACGTCAATAAACGGCAACGTCTGTTAGCTTTAGAGAAGCTACAGAATGAGCTAAAAATTCTCAAGGGAAAAACTGTTGGTCTGTTGGGTCTAACTTTTAAACCAGACACAGACGATATGCGAGATGCTCCATCCCTCGATTTGATTGAGCAGCTTAACCGTTTGGGTGCCAGGGTCAAAGCCTATGATCCTATTGTGTCTCAATCAGGATTAAGCCACGGTCTCTCTAACGTCATTATTGAAACTAATGCGGAAATGTTGGCAGATAGCTGTGATGCTTTGGTTTTAGTAACTGACTGGAAAGAATTTCTCAAGCTGGACTTCAATAAAATGGCTCAACTGATGAGCAACCCTCTAGTAATTGATGGACGTAACTTTCTTAACCGTGATGCGGTAGAAGCGGCTGGAATCCGCTACATCGGTATGGGTCGTTAAGCCCTTAGTTTCAGTAAAACTTACTTTAAAATTGAATTAGCTTAATTTAAAGATGCAGAGTAAATCTATTTTACTTTGCTTTTTTTTGTCAATTAATAAATTAAACCAGCCGATTCAGAATTGATTTTGGGACTCAGAAAATTTTAATTTTACAGTCTAACAGGATAATCGCTCACTTATATGCAATTTAAGTATTACTGGTATGCAGTAAACACATAAAAATCCTCGCTCAAGTTGATTTCAGTATCTAAATATACGATAAAAGCCAAATTGAAATGTAATTATGACTTCAAGATAAATCCATCTATAGAAACTATGTGCAATTTAGATAGTTTTTAAGATGTGAAGAGAAACAAATAACGTAAAAGGCAGCTATTACCAGTATATTCGGCAGTTTTAAAAGCATAACCATAGATATTTGTAGTCATGCCCAATTTTGGTATTTAGTTTCTCCGTTTCCAGTATTGTAGTTTTAGATTCTCAAGGAAGACATAGAAGTGTTTTTAACTGAATTATTCAGCAAACCAACTCAGGGAAGGTATAAAATCCTGCACATGACCTGGTTTGCATTCTTTCTATCATTTGTTGTTTGGTTTAATTTTCCTCCTTTTGCCACAACTATTGGGCAGGATTTTGGCTTAACTAAACCCCAGTTAGGAACAATTGGGTTGTGTAACGTGGCTTTGACAGTACCCGCCAGGATTATTATTGGGATGCTGTTAGACAAGTTTGGTCCTCGTTTGACTTACTCACTACTATTAATATATGCCGCAATTCCCTGTTTGATTTTCGCTACGGCACAGGACTTTAACCAACTAGTTTTAGGTCGTTTGCTGATGGGTATTGTGGGTGCTGGTTTTGTAATCGGTATTCGCATGGTAGCTGAATGGTTTCCTCCCAAAGATGTAGGAACAGCAGAAGGTATTTATGGTGGCTGGGGTAACTTTGGTTCGGCATTTTCGGCATTTACCATGGTGCTTTTTGCATCCCTTCTGAGCTTTTTACCAGGGGCATTTAACTTTGGTGAGGCTGAAACCTTTAAAATTCTCTTCTTTCCAGCATTCAATACAGATATTTTAAACTGGCGTGCTGCGATCGCAGGATCGGGAATTATTGCTGCTCTCTACGGTGTAATCTATTATTTCAGCGTCAGCAATACTCCTCCAGGAAGAACTTACCGTCGTCCTCGTAGTGCCAGAGGAATGGAAGTCACCAGCGTCAAAGACTTCTGGTTCTTGATGTTGATGAATTTACCCTTGACTCTGATTTTGGGTGTATTAGCTTGGCGATTGACCAAAGTTGATTTTCTCACCACGGGTGGTATGTTAATTGCTTGGGTAGTCTTAGCTGGTTTGTATGCGTTCCAAGCCTATAACTGTTGGGTGGTAAATAAAGATCTCTTAGCGGGACGCAGACGTTATCCTCCCGAAGATCGCTATGAATTCAAGCAAGTTGCACTTCTAGAATTGACCTATATTGTTAACTTTGGTTCTGAGTTAGCCGTAGTTACCATGTTGCCCGCTTTCTTTGAAGGAACATTTGGTTTAGAAAAAGCAGCAGCAGGGATTATTGCTTCTAGTTACGCCTTTATGAACTTGGTATCTCGTCCTGGTGGCGGAATTATTTCTGATACTGTTGGCAGCCGTAAATGGACAATGGTTGTTCTGACTATGGGAATGGGAATCGGTTATTTATTAATGAGTCAGGTAGGTAGCGCATGGCCTCTACCTTTGGCAGTATTGTTAACTATGGCTTGTTCGTTCTTTGTACAGGCGGCTGAGGGTTCTACTTTTGCCATCGTGCCTTTGGTTAAACCTCGGATTACAGGACAGATTGCAGGTAACGTCGGTGCTTACGGTAACGTGGGTGCAGTAGCTTACTTAACAACTCGTCTATTACTAACGGAAGGATCTGAAGCGGCAAACGGTGGCGAGGCTGTAATGTCTGCTGTAAATGCTAGTTTCTTCCAGGTTTTGGGCATCACAGGATTAATTGTGGGCTTCTTGTGTATGTTCTTCCTCAAAGAACCAAAAGACTCTTTTGCTGCTCATCATATGGGTGATAGTGAAGATGTCGTTAAGCCAGAACCAAATTTTGAGCCAGAAAGAATTTAATTAGCATATATCTAACATATCTATGCTGAGAATATCTATAAGGTCTTCTCAGCATTTTCTATAGTCATAAGCTGAAGAAAAGCCCAATCCAGTATTATTGGCAACAGTAATAGAATCGTATTAAAAGATAAGTATTAATATAACTAAGATCAAATAAGTCCTTTTACCTAATAGTTTAGATATTCATTTTACTGGGAGAGAAGAGAAGTGAGCGAACCTATAAAAACCCTGTGTCCTTATTGTGGAGTTGGCTGCGGTTTAGAAGTTCTGCCACCTGCACAATCGGGTAAAGCTACTAATAGAGATAGCCAGGGTAATCCCCTGTGGCAGGTTAGAGGCGATCGCTCTCATCCTTCAAGTAAAGGTAAAATATGTGTTAAAGGTGGCACTGTTGCTGAGTCATTGGATAAAAATCGTCTTAAGTATCCCCTAATGCGTGATTCTTTGGATCAAGAGTTTCAGCGCGTAAGTTGGGATGAGGCTTTGACTCGAATCACCTCAAAGATTGAGTCGGTCAGGGAGAGCAGAGGAGCAGATGGCATCTGTATGTATGGCTCAGGACAGTTTCAAACCGAAGACTATTATATTGCTCAAAAATTATTAAAGGGTTGTCTGGGCACTAATAATTTTGATGCCAATTCTCGTCTTTGTATGTCATCGGCAGTAGCAGGATACATTCAAAGTCTGGGTTCAGATGGACCACCAGCTTGTTATGACGATTTGGAATTAACTGACTGTGCTTTTTTAATTGGCACTAATACCGCTGAATGTCACCCAATTGTTTATAATCGTCTGCGATTACACCACAAACGAAATCGTAAGGTGAAAATGATTGTGGTCGATCCTCGCGAAACTAAAACCGCTAAAGACGCAGATCTGCATTTGGCAGTTAAGCCAGGAACAGATATGGATCTGCTCAACGGGATTGCTCATCTGTTATTGCGTTGGGGAGAATTAGACACCCTATTTATCGATGAATGCACTCAGGGATTTGGCAAGTATACCCAAGTAATTCAAGACTATACACCAGACAAAGTGGCTCGTCGCTGCGGTATTACTCTAGAACAATTAGAATTGGCAGCTCGCTATTGGGCAGAATCTGAAAAAGTGCTTTCACTGTGGTCGATGGGAGTTAACCAATCTTCCGAAGGCACCGCCAAAGTCAGAACTATTATTAACCTGCACTTGATGACAGGCAACATTGGTAAGCCTGGGGCTGGTCCTTTTTCCCTCACAGGACAACCTAATGCGATGGGAGGTAGAGAGGCTGGTGGTCTATCTCATATCTTGCCAGGATATCGCGTAGTCAAAAATCCTAGCCATCGAGCAGAGGTAGAAGCAGTATGGCAGTTGCCTCCTGGCAGTATCAATCCGATTCCAGGTAGAGATGCCTGGAGTATGATTACAGGTTTAGAAACGGGAGATGTAGGGGTGTTATGGATTGCCGCCACCAATCCTGCGGTTAGTATGCCAGATCTAGTGAGAACCAAAAAAGCTTTATTGCGATCGCCTTTTACCATCGTGCAAGATGCTTACTATCCGCTGGAGACTGCCAGTTTTGCCCATGTGGTTTTACCCGCAGCTCAGTGGGGAGAAAAAACAGGCACCATGACTAATTCAGAACGAGTGGTTACTCTGTGTCCTCAATTTAGACCTGCCCCTGGAGAAGCCAGACCCGACTGGGAAATCTTTGCCGAAGTTGGTCGTCGCTTGGGCTTTACCAAAGAATTTGATTTTGCTAATTCCGCCGAGGTATATCAAGAGTTTGTTCAGTTGACTCAGGGTCGCCCCTGTGACTTAAGTGGACTGAGTCACGGTAGATTACGCCAACAGGGTTCGATTCAGTGGCCCTGTCCTCTAGAAGATGTAGCCGTTAATCAAGATTCGGACAGTATTTCCTTGACCTGCAATACGGTCAGAAATTCTACGGCAGACGATGAAGAGTCTAAAGGTCTATTTTCCAATCTTTTTAACAGCAAAGAGGAAACTGCGATCGCTAAACGACTTTATACCGACGGTAGATTTAACACTCCAGATGGACGAGCTAAATTCGCCGCTTTTCATTCCAAGGGACTAGCAGAACCAATTAATGCTGACTATCCGTTTGTCTTAACCGTGGGTCGTCTTTATGAACATTGGCACACCATGACCCGCACAGGACGCATCGAGAAAATTATGAAAAAGCAGCCTCAGCCATTTATCGAAGTTCACCCCAAAGATGCCGAAAAACTAGGAATCGAGCCGCAAATGCTGGTAGAAGTGCGATCGCGGCGCGGTTTAGCTCGCTTTACAGCCAAGGTAACAAAGGCAATTAGTCCTGGTACAGTCTTTGTGCCGATGCACTGGGGCGCATTATGGACTGAAAACGGGGAAGCAAATTTATTGACTCATCCTGAAGCCTGCCCTATTTCTTTGGAGCCAGAATTAAAGGCTTGTGCTGTAAGTTTGACTCCTGTCCAGCCAGATATTGATTATCTTGCTGACGATACTATTGCATTGGTCACAAGTTAAGGAAATCAGCAAAAAGTCAAAAAAGAACAAAAATCGTGTAAAACTTAGATTTGACAAGTAATTGAGCGATTCAGTTTCTCTATGAGTAAGAGTAAAAAACTCAACCGAGACCATGCCAAGAAGA
>JBCCDL010000465.1:0-5238 GCA_039030815.1 Cyanobacteria bacterium P01_A01_bin.83
AACCAATAACTCATACTCTTCTATCTCATCGGGAACAAGAAGTGATTCAGTTATTAGCCAAAGGAATGCGCGATCGCGAAATTGCTCAGAAATTATTTATTAGCGATCGCACTGTTAAATTTCATATTAATAATGTAGTTAGTGACATTACTCCCAACACCAATTGCAAGCAATATGGTGTGGGCTTCTACCCTTACAGACAACCTCCCTGGTTGCCCTGGCTTGCAGAAGTTCCTGCGTAATAACGGGTCTTGTCTAGACAGACACAAGTATCTGTCCCCGACCCTGAACCCCTCTTTCAGGCGGTTTGTTTTACTACCAGGATGCGTCCCACCCCAGTAGGAATGAATTGTATGTTGTAAGGATTCTACTTTGCTTCGTGCTTGTCGCGTCACCGTTATATTTGCGAGGGTGATATTTTTCTCGACGAACAAACGATCGGGGTGAATAACTTCCCTGCCTACTTACTGCGGGCGAACCCGTATGAACTGATTATACAACACCAGCAAACCCAAGAATTATTTGAACCCTGACTGGCATTCATCCCGACGCTCACCGCAAGCGGTAGAGCGCGGGGCTTCTGCCAGATTAGCTAAACTCAATGCGAAAACTCGCATTCAGGCAATCCATCGGGCATGTCAAAAAGGATTATTGTGTTTTGAGCATTAGATTCTCTATCTTAAATTACGTCGTCATTATTGATTTTGTCGAGCTAGTCGTTCCCAATAAAAATCGTAAGTAAAAGGGAAGGGTACTATTTCTAATTCCCCATTCCCCATTCTTTATTCCCCCCGAAACGATAATCTCGATCATGAGGAAATTAATTGGAACGACTATAAATAGAAATTATTGTAACCTGTAATTTATATGCTTTACACACGAATTACAATACGGAAAATATTCATCATTCAAATAAATACTTAATGGTATTGGTTCTTGGCAATATTCACATTCTGGCTTCATTAATTTCCATCGTTCTTCTTCGGCTTTATTCTGATTTTTATAAGGGACTGGGGTTGAAATGATAGGTTTTGCTGCCATATATTCTTCATCTTGCCTTGTATTGGACAATTACACTTTAAATAACTTATATGTTATGCACAAGTAAATATAAGGAAGTTAGCAAAGCGTCTTAATTAAGCGGTTATTTGATTTAGATCAATGCTCTTGTATTGCAACGGTTACAAGACTTGGCGCTAACTCCGATCAAAAACTAGTAAGGAATAACTATAAAATAATTTTGATTACTCTCAAGTACCGCATTTACTGAGCTTATGGTTTTGAATAATACTGTTCCCCGTTTTGTATTGGCTTCGGCATCTCCTGCGCGTTTGAAGTTACTACGTATGGTGGGGATTGAGCCGATTGTCTGTAAGAGTGGTTTTGATGAGGATCAGATCCAGCTAGAACAAGCCTCAGAGCTAGTTACAACTTTGGCGAGATGCAAAGCGGAAACTGTGGCTCCTCAATTCAGCGATGCTTTAGTTTTGGGGTGCGACTCGGTATTAACGGTGAATAAGCGGATTTATGGTAAGCCTGAATCTCCTAAAATTGCTCTGGCTCGCTGGCGAGGAATGCGGGGCAAAATGGGTGAAATTTATACAGGACATGCCTTAATTGACCTTAAACAGCAAAGGCAGATTGTTCTTTGTGGCATAACTAAAGTATATTTTGCCGATCTTAGCGATCGCACTATCGAAGCTTACATTGCCACTGGAGAACCTTTAAACTGTGCTGGTGGTTTTGCTTTGGAGGGAAAAGGGGGCATGTTTGTGGACAGGATAGCTGGCTGTCATAGCAACGTCATTGGTTTGAGTCTACCGTTACTGCACCAAATGCTGGAAAACCTGGGCTACAATGTCACTAATTTTTGGCATTGAATTTGCTGAAAGGGGCGGTAAATCATGAAATTGATTTTAAATTGATTGACAATTCTGCCTATTGGGAATTACAACGATGGCATGTTGAGCAAGCACATCACATACAGGTGCTGAGAAAAGATGCGTCGTATTTTTCAGTGAGTGTATAACTTTCATTAGATGTAGTTTTGCTCAATTAATTAGTCCACAACTTAAAATTAAAACCGATGACATCCAGCGAAGATTTTAAACAAGCAATTAGAGAAGGTAATATTAGCGAAGCTTTTCTCGTGGCGATGAGCAACGCCCCTCAGCTAAATATTACAACCAAAATAATCACTGCTGATGGACATCATGTTGATGCTTCACCATCCCAGTTAGATAATTATCTGCATACCCATATCAATTTGATTGAAGGCAAGGTGGAAAATGAAATTGGCGAACAGTTAACTGGCGATCGCTATTCGGAAATTAAGCAGTTTCACCTAGAGCAAGTTACCCACGGACATCAAACAATCCAAGATAACTTGGTTAGCCTGCAAAAGATGTTTCAGTTAATGTCTGCATTTGAGCAGCAACATCTAAATCATGCCAATTGGGTAGATATTGCTGCCGACGTTACCAGGGAAACTTTAACTGCCAAACCTGATCCAACTCAACTTTATGCGGGTAAGGTTGCCAACGCCCTAGAAGCAGGAATTACTACTGACCCTGCTGATACAGCAATTCCTCAAGATAATTCGGCGCTGGAGGAAAATCCAGAACCTCAATTACCTTCTTTTGAGGATGAGGATGATGGGGTAGTAGATGATTTATTGTCAATAGCTGATATTGATGACGACATAGAGGAGATCAACTATCCTGAGGAGTCTGAGACAACAAATCAAGGAGATTGGAGTCAATGGCTGGATGATGAACCCGAAGAAGTCAAGCCAGAAGTTTTTGATTTAAAATCTCTCAATATTCGTCAAGATTCTGAAAAATGGCAAAATTGGTCGCCTCATCACGACCAAGCTAATACTCAACCTCCTCAAGACGAGTCATAAAGGGCTTCGCCCTAGTTATTAGTTATTAGTCATTAGTTATTAGTATCAATCAAAACATGGGGCAAAAGAGATGCCTTTGTGGTCTTAAACCACACCTGGGGCGAAGATAATCTAAGAGATTAGAGTCTTGAACTCAATTGCGTTTTTAGTAGTTAAGTCAAAACTAAAAACTAAAGACTAAAAACTTTAGGATAAACCAATCCATAGCAAGCCTAAATAATTCACAAGAAATTTTTACTGCCTGTTAACTGTTAACTGTTGACTGATTACAAATAATTACTACTGTTCATGAGTCAAAACCTACTGGAAAATATTAGTGCTGTAGAAATTAGCACCGTTATTGTCGCTGAAATTGTGGATGAGGTATTTATTCCCTGGTCAGCTTATCAGGGAATATATCAGCTTAAGCGCTCCTATCTAGAGCAATCAGGAATTGATTCATCTTTACACCATCGCTATTTACAACTGCGCCGTCAACTGGAATTAGCGTACTGTTTATTATTAATCGATCCCAACTCAAAACTATATAACCGCACTTTGGTAAGAGAAATTAAACGAGACTTACCCATTTTGAGTCAGCAAAACTCAGATTGGTCAACTCTTGCCACTAGATTACCTGAACCGATCCCTCAGCGCCGCCATGAATCAATGTCGCTGGTTAACAAACTTCTAACCGAACCGCAGTTGATCAATGTTCTGCAACAGTTAGATAAGCTTAAAGTCGCTCTTGATCGACGCGATCGCATTTTACGTGAATCCCATCAGGACAATATCACTGATACTACTTTTGCTCAAACCTCATTGCAGCTTAATGGCAAAATTATCAACCGCTATTCAGAGGCAATTTTAAAACGCAGCGATCGCAATTTGTTATTGCAGCTACACCAACAGTCTACTACCACAGGGGAAAAGCAATGGCGAGGTTTAATCAACTTTATGCTGTCTTTGATGCCCAAACCATAGCTATTGATCATGGAGTCAACCACAAATTTGCCTATAAGCTCTTCCATAATTTGCAACCTAGACTCCTTGATCGAGGTTGAGTCGGTAAGAATTGATCGCCAAGCTAGCATTCCTCATCGAGTTCATTTTCATCTTGATTCCAATCTGTTACAGCAAATTACCCAGATCAGAGATAATAATCTCCCTTTATCTCTACCTCCTAAAATTCTGACGGATTTGCGCTATTACGCTTTACTTAACTCTCCCCTAGAACAAATTGGTTTAGTTCCTGCTAAAGCTGTTAAAGACAGAGGTTGCTATTCAAATTCTCTCTTAGTTTTTGATACTAACTATCTTAATCTTAATAGTGAGCGATCGCTAACTGTATTACGAAGCGTTATTGATCCAAAAGGTAAAATATCACAGCATATTCATCAGGATCTATGGCATAATCCTCAGCTATTAGAGCAGATTTCTGAAGTACACTATTGGCTAATTTCAGAAATCTTAGCTCAATTACCTTTCGAGCCTAAAGGTCTGTATTCTTGGTTTATTTTTTGCCTTTTACTAATCATTGCCAGTTTTCTTACATTAACTATTAACTATTTTTTTTCCCTAAATTGGCTAGAAAATTCAATAATATTTCTGGGAGTTTTAATCCTATTTAAGATTCAATTTAAAGAAATAATGGCTAAACGAATTAAAACATGGTTTATTCACCATATAGTATCAGGATTATGGCTCAAAACCATGCAAACTCGTAAATTCGCCCTACATATTTTAGCTTTGATGGCATAAGCTATAGCAATTCTCATAACCGTAAGGTATAGTCGTTTCAGTTAATTTCCTGCACTTTTTCAGGGATTTGTTCGAGGGGTTAGGGACTAGGGAGTAGGGACTAGGGATTAGGGATTAGGGATTAGGGATTAGGGATTAGGAAGAAATCTATACGAGCTTAAAATTTGTATCATTCTTATTTGAAATGACTATACATATTCTTTCTGCACGTCACGCCTCAAAACGATCAACTTTGTATAGCCATCGAATTATAGGTTAGGACAGCTCTAAATCTCTCTGCGCCTCTGCTCGGTGCGCGTTCCCTTGCGCCTGGCGGCGGCGCGGGGTCGCACCGCTCTGCGCGAGATATCTATTTAACGTCTTAAGCTTTACTTCGACTGCTATACCTTATAAAAGTAAGAAACCATCGATACATCTGCTAGGATCTATTTAGTATTTATGTTCTAATCTAAAAAAATGCGGATAGTTTGGTTTCGTCGTGACCTACGCCTAGAGGATAATGAAATTGTAAGTAAGGCATGTCAAAATGATCGAGAAGTTTTGCCCTGCTTCATCATCGATCCTTGGTTTTATCAGCAGCCAGAGATATCAGC
>JBCCDL010000466.1:0-5233 GCA_039030815.1 Cyanobacteria bacterium P01_A01_bin.83
AATCCAAGCAATGTCTTTTAAATTAGTATCAGAAGAAGCAAAGAAACCGATTACCCAGGGAAATAGACCAAAACATAGGAGTAACTTTACTGTATTGCTACGATATAGCTCCTGACTTAACACTTGGTGATAAGGAATGATGAAAGAAAATTTGAATGTTTGCAGGGTTTTGATAAATTCATTTTTGGCTTTCTGATTTTCGGCAGATTTTTGCTCGATATTGCTCTGAAATTTGCTTTGTATGTCTGTATTCTGATTCTTGATGCTTAAGTTTTTAGTCCATTCAGGAAAATCTTCACCTGTTTTACGCCCGTAAAGAGAAATCCGAGTAATAAAATCAGCTTGGGACTCAGCAACAGTATTCTTAACTATAGCTATTATCTTTTGGCAGTCGGGTACTGGGTCAGCTTCTACCATTAATTTCAAACAGCTATTTTCTATCTCAGACTTGGCTATTTTGATATTTTCTAAATTTTCGGCAATTGAAAATAGCAGGGCTTCGCGATCGCTTTGCTGTGTCATTTCTACTAATTCTGGATTTAGATTAGGCTGTTAACAATTAGGTGATACTGACTTATGAACAACTATGATTTTGCCGATTTATTCAGGGTATATCTAAGAATTATATAAAAACTTTAAAAAACTCAGATCTAAAATAGATGATTTGGCGATATTAATACTAATGTAGTTATAGCGAAAAACGGCATTTGGAATAACTTTTGGCTTTTAATTACGAATTAGTTATAATCTTTAGCATTTGTAGCAATTTATTTAATTTTTTAACGGTTGTAAATATTATCAACCAGTAACTATAGTTATTGTCTGAATTTAAGGCGATATCGCAAATAGCGCTATAACTTAAAAAGAAATTATTGGCAATTGAAGGATAATGAGTGAACAAGATAAAGCTCGAAACGAAGCAAATCATAACATTTCAATTGAATCTGAAGAAAATGCAAACAATTATTTATTTGATATTTTTTTCAAAGTGTTTGGATTGTTGATCTTGTTAGCAACAATAGTTATGTTAGTCAGCTATATCATGAGCTTGTATTATAATTATCCAGTATTGCAAATAGTCTGCGAAGAGCAAATATTAAATCTATTTTACTTTGGATGTAGTATTCAAATAGGTAACTATTTATATTTAAGAACTTTAGGTTATTTATTATTGCTAAATGTTGCTTTTATGCCAGTAATCACCAGAAAACAAGACAAGCTATATCGATACATATTATATTTTGTATCAATGCTGTGTTTATTAATTCCATTTTTTCAATTGCTTGTGACTACAGATGCCATTCTTAAAACAGATTCTTATTTTCTTCTAGAAACAATTTTTATTTCTACTAGTTTATTTATGGTATTTGCAGATATTTTTATTAAAAAAAGCAAATTATACGATAACTCAAGTTTATTTACATTTATGGTAATGATTTTTAGTGCGATAACTCAGTAAAACTTATGTAATTTAATTTTTTGGTGCTTAAAATTTATCTAATTACCTTTAACTACAATAGCGATCGCTTTTACTTATGGAGCTTCATTTAAACTATTAAATTCCTATTGATTAAAATATTTACTCTCTATTGGCTGATGTTGCTTGCAAAGAAAGTAACAAAATTTTGTACATTAGCCAAACTATTGATCGGGAGCATCCCCTGAAGGCAACTATATTTTTTTAATCGACGATCAATTAAAGGTTATATCCTCTAATGCATCATGTCTCTTCCAAAATAAGATGCTTCCTATTTATTCTTCTTTGAATTAGTTAATCTTATTATACAATTTAGTATTTAATTAGCAATTTGTTTTCAATAAAAAACCCAGTTACTATATAAATAACTGGGAAGAACTATTAATCAGTAATGACTACATTCATTATCCTTATTTAATTAATTAGCAGTTTTCTCTAGAAGATTGACTTTCACTACTTTATTTTTTTCCTCTTCTAATTTGGGTAGAGTTAAGTTAAGGATACCGTCTTTATAGTCTGCGGTAACGTTAGTGTTTTGGATGCGTACAGGCAGAGGAATTACTCTTTGGAATTTACCATAACGGAATTCAGAACGGGTGTTGCCGTTTGACTCAGATTGAGTTTCGGATCTTCTTTCACCAGAAATTGCTACTCTATCTGCCATTACCTGGATGTCTAGGTCTTTGGCTTCCATGCCAGGAACTTCAAGTTTTAAATGCAAAGCATCATCGTTATCAGTTAGTTCAGCGGCAGGTATTTTAGATAAATTACCAAAGTCATCGCTGCTAGCAGTGGTTAAGACATCATCGAACAGACGGTTGAATTGACGTTGTAAAGAATTCATTTCTTGCCAAGGATTGTAACGTACTAAAGCCATAATTATGTCTCCTTTGATTAACAGTTTAGAACTAGATTGATTTACACTCTAGCGCTGGCTCACGCTTCGTTATTTTTATAATAATCAATCAGTTGAAAACCCAGAAGTGTGGCTTACATCCTATTGATAGTATGGTTTTCTGCCCGAACCAAACTGGTAGGGAAAACTATAAGTGGGTAGGTGAAATTAAATATAAAATAGCTGTGGCAGGGGTTAGGGTGTAGGGGTTAGGGGTCAGGTCAAAGATTGACTACTTGGGTTTTATAAATTATTATGCCTACCTACTTAATTAAAATGTTTCGGTCACTTTGCTATTGGCTATCAATAATTAATCAAAATTTTGTCATAACCTAAAGATCACAAGACATTGAAGCGAGTCAGCATGAAGCTCAGGATACTAAGATAAAGATGATAGATTTCCGTTACAGTGGAGTAAACATATGGCAACAACAACTGACTCGTCTGGCTTTCAAGTTACGCAACTCACAGCTATTAATGTAGCCAAAATTATTACGATTCTCTGTCTGATTACCTTTGCCGTGATTTACGGGGTAAATAATTATAGACAAGTTATTTATCTTTGCCTACATATTACTTACTGTCTTTGGTGGTTGCTAGAACAATGGCTATTCCCCCAACGTCGTCAGCAGCTTTTTACTGAGAAAGTAGGAATATCGACCTTTATATTTATTCTCTTATTTGTCGGTATATTTTTTTCCTTACCAGGTTACTTGGCATTTACCAATCCCAATCCTGTCAGTTATTCAACTATTGCCATTGCCCTCCCTCTATATATCTTTGGCAGTCTGATTAATACTGGGGCGGATGTACAAAAAATGGTGGCTAAAAGTATGGAAGGTGGTTTAGTTAAAGATGGTGCCTGGCGTTCGGTAAGACATATAAACTATTTAGGAGACTTAATGCGTTATACCAGCTTTAGCGTTGTGGCTGGAAATTTATGGGCTTTTATGTTGCCAGGTGCTGTTGCATTGATCTATTTACAACGTATCAATCAGAAGGAAGAAGCGATGGCAGCTAAATATCCCGAATTTACTGCTTATCAGCAAGAAACTAGTCGTTTACTACCTTGGATCTGGTAGTTAAAATTTATAGCGGTATATGCGGACAAACCTCAGGGAGGACAAAGGTAAAGAACATTCGACACCGTGAGTTATCCGTATGAGCCGCATATGCGCGTTGTTGCGCTTTGCTACAACCCATTTAGGTAGTTAAAAATATTATTTTCTAAGTTAATAAATTATCAAGATGGGAACACTATAAGTATCTTACTTGTGATCAAGAACAATGTTTGGTTTTCCTACTCTTAAAGCTTGGCGAAATGCACTTTTGTTATTTATTCCTAGTTATGCTGCCAGCAGTGTAGTATTTATTTTTGGTTTTTGGCTCTTTTTTTTAATCTTTTGCATTCTATTACCTTGGTATGATGCAGCTTTATTATTCTTCCTAGGAATAGCATTAATAGCTTTAGTAGTTGCTTCAATCTGGTATCTACTCGTTAATTTCATATACTCTCTATTACTGGGTTTATTATGGGATAATCCTCCAAAGTGGCTAAGACCTCCTCAATCACTTACACAAAACTTAGCTCATTTAGGAGTAGCGGTCGCTGCTACTTTTCCCATTGCAGTAATTTATGTTGTTCATCTTCTTTGGATAGGACATATAGAAGCATTAACCAAAGTGGATTACAAAGCTATCTATGTACCAGACTTGATGTTAAAACTAAGCTGGCTTTGGTTCATTACTGCTGATGGATGTTTATCACTGGAAATATTTATTAAGCAACAAGAGAAATCAGATGAAGAATGGAAAGAAACCGAATAAATTTTAGCGATCGCCAAAAAGAGAGTAACTTTGAGTAGATTAAAGATTTTGACTAGATAGACCTAATTTTTCAGTAAGAATGGTTAAAGGTTCTGTCCAATGCTCTTCAAAACGATAATTTAACAAAAAATCAGCCTGTTGTCCCATCTGTTTTCCCCGACGCAGGTTGACCAAAATACTTTGAAACTGTTGGGGTGCCAAAATTGGATACAAAACTTGTGCTACCCAGAGGCTCATGATCTGTAACTTACTGTACTTTTGTGATACGGCAAAGGCTAAGACCCCAATTTCTCCTGCATAGGAAGTATCAAATCCTAACAAAACATGAAACATATCGTGGGTAACAGCATATCTCAAGGCAAAGATATTACTCATTGCCACATCTTCTAATTCTGGGCTAATGTTTAGCGCTTGAAGCTGATTGCGCTGCATAAAGGAAGCATATTCATAACCAAATGTACCAGGGGGTAATTGAGCCAGCTTTGCTAGATTGATCGCAGGATGATAACCTTTAACTTGCTCCATCTTCTCCACTATTGCAGGATTAGCCTGTGCCCCTAGTGCATCTGCCTTGAGTAAAGCAAAATCACCCAAGTTGGCTGATTTTTTATAAGCTCGAAATGCTTGATATAGACGTTTAAATTTAATAGCCATTACAACAGCGTCCAAAAAATTCAGATTTGTAATGTCAGAAAAAAACAAATTATCTTCTAAATTAAATACTTGATCGCCTTCTACGAGTTCTCGTTCTAATGCGAATATTTGTAGAAGATATAAAAGGTAATTATTCTGAACAAGCTGATAAATATTGATCGCAATTCATGTCTTAAGTAATTAACTTAAAAATCACGGTAATTATCACGCTCAACAAAATCAGAATAAAGCTTAATAAACCGCCAAATAACCACTTGATCCAAGTTACGTCAACCTTTATTCCCGCTAGATCTTGAGCAAGTTTAGATTCTACTTCGTTTATCTTTTCACCAAGCCTGGACTCAACTTTTACTATTTCTATTTTTATATCGTTGATTTTC
>JBCCDL010000467.1:0-5223 GCA_039030815.1 Cyanobacteria bacterium P01_A01_bin.83
ACCCATAGGAGGGGCAGGAGAACTATATATTGGCGGTGTGCAATTAGCTAGGGGATATTACAATCGTCCCCAGTTAACTGCTGAGAAATTTATTTTTCATAGTGAACTAGAAACAAGGCTATACAAAACAGGAGATCTCTGTCGCTATTTACCTGATGGCAACATCGAGTATCTGGGACGCATTGATCGTCAGGTTAAAATACGCGGTTTCCGTATCGAGTTGGGAGAGATAGAAGCCGTTTTGGCTCAATACTCTGGTGTTGACGAGATAGTGGTCGTAGCCAGAGAAGATATTCCTGGCGACAAACGTTTAGTGGCATATATTGTTGCTGGAAAACAACTTGATAGCAGTGATGAATTACGTTCATTCGCCCAAGAACGCCTTCCTAATTACATGATGCCTTCTGCCTTCGTCTTTTTAGACAGCATGCCTTTAACACCAAATGGTAAAGTTAACCGTCGCGCTCTTCCCGCACCTGATACATCAGATATTCAACTGAACATCAACTTTATTGCACCCACTAATCCGACAGAAGAATTGTTAACAAATATTTGGTCTGATATTTTAGGTTGTGAAAGAGTTGGTATTCATGATAATTTCTTTGAATTGGGCGGACACTCTATCCTAGCTATAAGAGTAATCTCTCGGCTAAATCAAGCTTTTTCAACAGAATTATCACTACGGCATATATTTGAAACACCAACTATAGCTGGTTTAGCTTTAGCCATAAATCAGTCTCAATTTGAATGTCCAAAAGATCGAGAGATAGATGAACTTTTAGCTGAGTTGGAAGTACTATCTGATGAAGAAATACAACAGCTATTAGAGTAATATATCCAGTAATCAATAGATAGCTGATAACCAAATCACAGTTAGCTAATATAACGTGAGTTCGGGTTAACGAGATTAGTCGGTACGGGGTAGCTATTAGCTCTTAGCCTTTGAAAGATCATTCAATCCTCTAAACTAAAAACTAGATTAGGAACAACTGTTTAAACAATTGCCTGTCTAGCAAGGATTTAGACTTATCCCGAACTCGCGTTAATATAAACCAGACATAGAAATTTATTGCCTAGTTTATTAGCTCAATAAGAGCGGTTTTTCTCTCAAATATAGAAATAGAAATTAATATTTTAAAATCAATTCATGAATGATATAAATCAAAAAATTGCTAAGCTTTCAGCAGAACAGCGAGCTTTACTAAAACTAAAACTTAATAACAAAAGAAAAAGTAATAATACTAATAATTTTAAATACCAGACAATATCCGTCGGGGAAAACCATAATAATAATCCCTTGTCCTTTGCCCAGCAGCGACTGTGGTTTTTGAATCAGCTAGAACCTAATAATCCTTTTTACAACATACCTAAGGCAGTAAGACTAAGAGGCGATCTTAAGATTCAAGTTCTACAACAAGCACTAGATACGATAGTTAGCCATCACCAAATACTCCACACCAATTACGTTGCCGAAAACGGGAAACCTAGACAAATTAACGCTGCACCCCAATCAGTAGAACTGAAAATCATCGATCTCCAACAGCATGGACAAGCAGAAGATAGCCAAATAGAAAAGCTACTGCAACAAGAAAGTCAACGTCCCTTTGACCTCAGAACAGATACGATGTTACGGGGTTGCTTGCTACAAGTGGCACAACAAGAGTATGTAATGTTATTAGTTGTGCATCACATTGCCGCCGACGGTTGGTCAATGGATATCCTTTGGAAGCAATTAACACAACTCTACCAAGCCTTTTTAGAAGGTAAGCCTAATCCCATAAAGATGCCAACTATCCAATATGCAGATTATGCCTTGTGGCAAAGAGAATGGTTATCTGGTGAGGTATTAGACAAGCAGCTTAACTACTGGAAACATCAACTAGCTGATGCAAATCCAATACTGGAATTACCCACAGACCGTCCTCGTCCAGCAGTTCAAACCTATCGTGGTGCTAAACAATTGGCAGTAATCCCTCAGAGACTGAGAGATGGGCTGAGAAAGCTTTGCGGTCAGGAGGGAGTCACATTGTACATGACTTTATTGACAGCATTTAAAGCCTTGCTCTATCGATACAGCAGACAAGAAGACATTATTGTCGGTTCTCCCATTGCAGGTCGCAATCGTGCTGAGATTGAGGAGTCAATTGGTTTTTTTGTCAATACTCTAGCATTACGTACTAGCTTCTCTGACAATCCTAGTTTTCAAGAATTACTACAACGAGTACAACAAACTATTTTAGATAGCTATTCTCATCAAGATTTGCCTTTTGAGAAAATAGTTGAAGAGCTTAACCCAGAACGATCCTTAAGCCATAGCCCTATATTTCAAGTAATGTTCGACCTGGAAAATGCTTCTGGACAAACAGAACAATTACTGGGATTAACTCAAACGCCTTTGCCAGTGGAAACAAAGACAGCGAAATTCGATCTAACTCTCTCAGTGATAGACACAGATGAGGAACTCATTGGCATCTGGGAGTATAATACGGATCTATTTGATGCCCCTACCATAGAGCGGATGACAGGACATTTCCAGACTTTGCTCGAAGGTATTGTTGCCAATCCTCAACAATCTATTGCTCAATTGCCTTTGCTCACAACTTCCGAGCAACAGCAATTGATTGTTCAAAAGAATATTGAAATAAGGCATAGACAAAAATGTATTCCAGAATTATTTGAAGAGCAGGTTGAGAAAACCCCAAATGCGATCGCAGTAGAACATGCAGGAGAACAATTAACCTACGCTCAACTCAATACTAGAGCCAATCAACTAGCGCATTATCTGAGAACCTTGGGAGTAGAAGCCGATCAATTGGTGGGGATTTCCGTCGAGCGATCTTTAGAAATGGTGGTTGGATTGCTGGGAATTCTCAAAGCAGGTGGTGCTTATGTCCCTCTTGATCCAGCTTATCCTCCAGAACGCTTGTCTTACATGATTTCCGATGCCGACATATCTGTGTTGGTAACTCAAACTAAGTGGGATTCTCAATTACCAAAACATCAAGCTCAAATTATCTGTCTTGACTCAGATTGGCAAAAAATTACCTTCTGTAGCCCAGAAAATCCCAATGTCCAAAATAAAGCAGAAAATTTAGCCTATGTTATCTACACTTCTGGTTCCACAGGTAAACCAAAAGGCGTAATGATTAGCCATCAGGCTTTGAGCAACTTTACCCAAACAGCGATCGCCGAATACGGAATTACAGATAGCGATCGCTTGCTTCAGTTTGCTTCAATCAATTTTGATGCGGCAGTTGAGGAAATTTATCCTTGTTTATCTAGAGGAGCAACTTTGGTATTGCGTACTGAAGCTATGTTAGCCGACTTAAAAACATTTTTTAGATTTTGCGAAGATTTGTCCTTAACTGTGTTGGACTTGCCAACAGCCTACTGGCATCAGTTAGCGACAGAGTTAAGCAGCAGAAGGATTCCCGTACCACAATCCTTGCGGTTAGTGATTATTGGTGGTGAAAAAGTATTACCAGAACTAGTCATGTCCTGGCAAGAACATGTTATCGAATTCGGCAAGAGTAATCGCTTACAGCTGATTAACACTTATGGTCCTACAGAAACTACAGTTAGTGCCACAGCATATAGTGTTCCCTGCAATATCTCTTCCAATATTGGGGAAATACCTATCGGTCGTCCTCTTGCCCATCTTCAGACTTATATCCTTGACCAGTATCAACAAGTAGTTCCCATTGGTGTTCGAGGGGAACTACATATTGGCGGTGAAAGTTTAGCAAAGGGTTATCTTAATCGCCCCGAATTAACCGCAGAGAAATTTATCTCTCATCCCTTTAACCAAGAATCAGAAGCACGTCTTTACAAAACAGGAGACTTGGCGCGTTATCTACCAGATGGAAACATTGAGTTCATCGGTCGCATCGATAATCAAGTGAAAATAAGAGGTTTTCGGATTGAATTAGGTGAAATCGAGTCTGTACTTGCTCAACATCCTGATATACGCGAAACAGTAGTAATAGCCAGAGAAGATATTCCTGGAGATAAACGCCTCGTTGCTTATATTATTTCTCAACAAGAACAACCTCACAGCAATGACTTACGCTCTTTCCTCAAAGAACTCCTGCCTAATTACATGGTGCCTTCTATCTTTGTATTCTTAGACACCATACCTTTGACACCCAATGGGAAAGTCGATCGCCGCGCTCTTCCTATCCCTAGTAACACCAGGCAAGAACCATCTAGCACCTTTGTATCTCCCCAGGATGAGTTAGAATTTCACTTAACCAAAATTTGGTCGCAAGTTTTAGGTATTGAACCGATCGGAATTAGAGACAACTTCTTTGACTTAGGTGGTAACTCCTTACAAGCCGTCGTCTTATTTGCTCAAATTGAAAAACAGTTTGGCAAAAGTCTACCTCTAGCCACTCTCTTTCAGTCAGCAACCATAGCAGAAATTGCCCAAATTATCCGTTCCCAAGAATGGCTAGCTCCTTGGTCAAGTTTGGTACCTATTCAACCAAATGGCAATAAACCTCCCCTGTTTTATATTCATGCAGGTGGTGGCAATCTTCTCATATACCGTGATTCAGCACTTGCTCTTGGTTCAGATCAACCAGTTTATGGTTTACAACCAAGAGGTCTAGATGGAAGATATATGCCCTTTAACCGTATTGAGGACATGGCAGCTCATTACCTGGCTCAAATACGTAAACTTCAACCAGATGGTCCTTATTTTTTGGCTGGTTTATCCAGTGGAGGGAATATAGCTTGGGAGATAGCCCAACTCCTTCAGGCTCAAGGTCAAGAGGTAGCTTTGCTGGCTTTGTTCGATGCTAATGGAACAAACTACTTTAAGCTATTGCCCCCCATACCAAGACTATTATCTGTCTTCAATAGGGTCGTATTTGATTTTCTACGTCGCTGGGTTCACTTACCACTACAAATAATACTTGAATTAAAGCAGTCGGGAACTAAACAAACCTCAATCAAAATTTTAGAGGCTTCAAGAATCGTCAGGAAAGTTCTCAATGAAGATCAAAATATTAACCAGCAGAAAATGCAAAAAATTTTTGAAGTTAGGATGGCTAAATATAAAAGTATTTCTGGCAATATTAATCTTCTAGAAAGATGGGTCAACTCTATAGCAATCTTCTTCTTAAAACTTTCTTCTAGACCTTCTTTGGTAAATACATTCGTTCAAGCTATTGTTAATGATGTTAGATCTGAAGATAGCATAAATAACACAAACGAAATACC
>JBCCDL010000468.1:0-5222 GCA_039030815.1 Cyanobacteria bacterium P01_A01_bin.83
AGCGGATTTAAAATCCGCGTCGGGGGTGCGCTTTTTTAGATTCAAGTAGTTATTTAAAAGTTAACTGCTATAGATCTAGAGCTACGCAATTCCTTCGTTTCTGACTTGTATACTTGCTCATTTTAATTCACACCAGACGTTTATTAATATTTTTTACTCCAGGTCTTCTATTTGGTGGTGGCGCAGGGCGATCGGGTTGTATTCATCTTAATTGTTAATTACTAACAAAGATAAAAATATTTTTTGCCCTCGCTAGTTTGATTATATTCTTAGCTTTGAATACACAGAAAATTAATGTATAAATATAATTTTTGCTACTTTAGAGACTGTTTCGGGATAAAAGATTAAGGCAAAATTGTGCAAGGAGACGAGGACGGGGAGACAGGGAGACAGGGAGACAAAAAGATGAGATGGGTTTTTGATACTCTTTATTTCCTACTCATTACTCGTTACTCAATATCCTTAACGATTTAATGTTTACTTTACAAACACACTCTTAGAGATTGTACTAAGTACTCTGAAACTTATATTTATTTTTCTGGGTGGTTAGACGTTTATAATGATTCTTGCATTAGGTTTATTTGGTCTTTTGTCTCTTTTGCGTCGATGCGAACGTGGATGACGTGGATAATAATGAGCGATTTTTTGCTCAATTGCTGGTTCTAATTCTGGAGGATGACGATCAAGATTCAATTGAGCAGCATAAGCACCTGAAGGAAAAAATAAACCAGCAGTTGCTAAGATTAATAAAGTATGTCTTAACATTAAATTATTTCTCCTAAATTTAATCTGGAATTAAGAAATTTAGACGATACTAACCAAGTTGCCATCAGAGGCAATCTAAACCGTATCCAGTTTAAGACCTAGAGTTTTTAAGTTAACTGTTCGTAAGTAGCAAGTAGCAGGTAGCAAGTAAAAATCATATTCTGCTGTTTGACTGGCTCGATCTACGATTCAGAAACTACTGTTTTCTAAGTAGACGGAGTTTAGCTTGAAACCTTGGTTACTAAATATTCAAGATGTTTAAAATTACGTCTAACTATGGTTTTTAATTACAATTTTGTAATTTAAGTTCGGGTTAAAAAATTTAAAATATAGATTGGCAACAAAAAAGTCATTAACACTCGTGAACGTTCTCTTAATTGAAGATGAAGCAAAAATTGCTGATTTTGTCCGTGCTGGATTAAAAGAGCAGGGATTTACCGTAGATTACTGCGATAATGGCGAAGAGGGATATTTGCTAGCTTTAGATCTTGAATATGATGCGATAGTTTTGGATATTATGTTACCTGGAAGAGATGGATTGTCAATTCTCAAGCAACTGCGTCGCCAGAGTAAAAACACTCCTGTAATTTTGTTGACCGCTCGCAATGAACTAGACGATCGCCTGACAGGATTAAACTTAGGTGCTGATGATTATATTGCCAAACCTTTTTTTGTCGAAGAATTAGTTGCCCGTATCTACGCTGTGATCCGTCGCACTGTGGGGGAGCGTCAAAATTTTATCTTAGTAGGCTCATTGAAATTAGATCGCATCACCAGAGAGGTTACTTGTAATAAAGAAATTGTAGAACTTACTAGTCGTGAGTTTAATCTTCTCGAATATCTCATGCGATCGCCTGGACGAGTTTTTACCCGCACGCAAATCTTAGAACATATATGGGGCTATGACTTCAATCCTAGTACTAACGTGGTTGATGTTTGCATTCAACGGATTCGTAAGAAAATCGATGGTTTAGATCGCTCAAGTTGGATTGAAAGTGTTCGTGGAGTTGGTTATCGTTTTCGCAAACTCGATCCTCACTAATGAAACTACCTTCATTTCGTCTCCAAATTACTCTACTGTCATCAGCACTTGCTAGTGTAGCTCTGATTGGGTTTGGTGCAGTTTCTTGGTGGCAAATTTATCGTGCAAACCTAAACCGTCTCGACGAACAAATCATCAATATCTTAATGAGGGGCAAAGGTCCTCAGGAAGCTAAATCTGAGGAACTTTATCAAGAGCATAGATGGGAGTTGTACTCAAATTCCCTGGCTGATATTTTAGAAATAAATACCAAAATAACTACGGGGCTGTTGGTATTAGATAGTTCAGGAAATAGACTTTATCAATCCGAATCAATTGCTAAAGATCGAGATTTAGATCGTTTATTGAGGGAACAGTTGGAATTGACCAAGCCCCCTCCCGATCTTCCTCTTAAGGAATCATTTAGACAGAACCCAGCCCCACCTCCCCCACCGCCAATCGTCCTAACTACAGAATCGACCATAACAGGTACTTGGCGCATAGGAACAGTAAAATTTCGCCGTCTTCAACTAGCGATTGCCATTGATCGCCAGGTAATTCAGCAAGAAATGGCTGCAATTAGTAATATCTTTATTATCTCTATTCTTATTTTATCGATCTCGATGGCTATGGTCGCTTGGTTGTTATCTAGGAGAGCCATGGCTCCCATAGACCGACTAACGTCTGTAATTCAGCAGGTAAGCGTCACCAAACTAGATCGTAGAATTTCACTCCATGAAACAAATGAGGAGTTTGTCGAACTGATTCGGGTATTTAATCAAATGATGGAACGGCTAGAACGCAGTTTTTATCAGTCTTCTCGCTTCAGTGCTGATGCAGCCCATGAATTAAAAACTCCCTTGACTATTATTCAAGGGGAACTCGAACGAATGCTGCATCAGGTAGAGCCTGGCAGCGAAATGCAACAAAATTTGGGGCAGATCTTAGATCGGGTTCTGCATTTGGCAGGAATTATGCGTAAATTGCTGATTTTATCCTTAGCAGATGCAGGTCAGTTGAATTTATATCTGGTTGAAGTCAATATTTCAGAATTACTATGGCAAATCTTGGAAGATATGGATATTCTCGCTCCTCATTTATCTCTAGATACTAATATTGCTGAGAACTTAATCGTTAAGGGCGATCGCGATTTACTAACACAAGTTATCCAAAATCTTTTCAGTAATGCCATCAAGTATAATATTGCCGATGGTTGGATTGAGGTTATTGCCCAACAGGTTAAGTCTACAGTTCGAGTAACGATTGTTAATTCGTCTCAAGATATTTCAATTAGCGATCGCGAGCATCTTTTTGAACGTTTTTATCGTGGCAATCCAACTAATACTCATAAAATAGAAGGTACTGGCTTGGGTTTGAATCTAGCTCGTGAAATTATTCGCGCCCATTATGGCGAAATTAAATTCAACTCAAACTCTAATGGTAAAACATCTTTCAGTGTCAGCTTACCAATGATTTGAACCTGTAATTAATAGAACAATATAGATTTTATCTGGAGACAAATTTCCTCACTGTGATTTAGAAGCTTACTACCCTCTAATAACTCCATGTTGATGTTCCTTGCTCCTCGCTCCTCGCTCCTTTATCCTTAAAATTATTAGTACTTCAAAATATTGAACATCGAGCAACAAATGGTCGCTTCAAAGATATCATCACCTTCTTTAATTGAAATTGCCCAACAAACTCGCACCGCAGCTAGAAAATTGGCAATATTATCCACAGCAGGGAGAAACTCTGCTTTAGAAGCAGTAGCCCAGGCTTTAGAAACCGCTACGCCCGAGATAATTGCGGCTAACGAAGCTGATTTAAAAGCTGCGGTCGAAAATAGTATTGCCCCTGCACTCTGTGCCAGACTGAAGTTGGGAGAATCTAAACTTCAGGCTGCGATCGCTGGTGTCAGAGATGTGGCTAAATTAGCAGATCCACTAGGGGTTAACCAAATTCACCGTGAGTTAGACCAAGGCTTAATTTTAAAGCGAGTGACTTGTCCTTTAGGAGTGTTGGGTATCATTTTTGAAGCTCGTCCCGAAGCTTTGATTCAAATTACTAGTTTGGCGATCAAGTCAGGTAATGGAGTAATCCTCAAAGGTGGTCGTGAGGCAATTAACTCTTGTCAAGCTTTAACCAAAGTGATTCATCAGGCACTAAAGTCGACAGAAGTAGACGGGGCTGCGATCCAATTGTTAACCACTAGAGAAGAGATTAAGCAGCTATTAGAACTCGATCAGTATGTAGATCTAATTATTCCCAGAGGTTCTAATTCCTTTGTCCGCTACGTTCAGGATAATACCCGTATTCCTGTTTTGGGTCATGCTGATGGGATCTGTCATCTTTATCTAGACAAGCAAGCAAATTTAAATAAAGCCATAAAAATTAGCGTCGATGCCAAGACTCATTATCCTGCCGCCTGTAATGCAATTGAAACCCTACTGGTGCATCAGGACATTGCTCAAGAATTTTTACCCCCAATCGCCAAGGCATTAACTGAGGCGGGAGTGGAGTTAAGAGGCGATGATGCCACCAGAGAAATTATTGAGGCAAAGCCTACTCAAGACCATGACTGGAAAACCGAATATAGCGATTTGATTTTGGCAATTAAGATTGTAGATTCGGTGGAGCAAGCGATCGCTCATATCAATAATTATGGTTCCAAACACACCGATGCCATTGTTACGGAGAATCTGCCCACAGCAACTTCATTTCAAAACCAAGTAGATGCAGCAGGAGTTTATCATAATTGTTCTACTCGCTTTGCCGATGGTTTTCGTTATGGCTTTGGAGCAGAAGTAGGTATTAGTACTCAGCAGATGCCGCCCCGTGGTCCTGTTGGGTTAGAGGGGTTAGTAACTTACAAGTATCAGGTTACAGGTGATGGTCATATTGCTGCTACTTATACAGGAGAAGATGCCAAACCTTTTACCCATCGTGATTATTAATTAGAGAAGATCATTTCTCATAGGAAATTGGCAAAGACACAGTAAACTTAGTATTTCCTGGAAGAGTCATTTTTCCCGAAAGAAGATAAACCGCTATGCTACCATTGTGCTGTATCACAATTTGTTTAGCGATCGCTAGACCCAAACCTACTTTATCTGGTGAGGATTTAGTTGTAAAGAAAGGATCACAGAGTTTGTTGGTTATTTCTGGTTTAATGCTTTCTCCAGTATCAATAATATCAACCATGATCATCTGCTCTTGCTGATAAAGATTAATAGTCAGTATTCCATGATTGCCAATAGCGTCTATGGCATTCTGGAGTAAATGAAACCAGACTTTTTGCAGTGCCTCAGGATAACAATTAAGAGTAGAGACATTACCATAATGCTTAATAACTTGAATCCCTGAGGACATTTGATTGCTTAATAAGTTTAAAGCTTGCTCAATGGTATTCTTAACATTGGCTTGGCGTTTAACGGTC
>JBCCDL010000469.1:0-5212 GCA_039030815.1 Cyanobacteria bacterium P01_A01_bin.83
ACAACACATTATTTCAGGAATTAGAAAAACTATGAATCGCAACTTATTCAAACTCAGCACCATCGCCCTAGTATCTTTAACCCTTGGAAGTTTTGCTAGCAGTGGAAAGGCAGAAAATAGTAACGGTAATCCTGCTGTTGCTAATGCCCAAGGTCAAGCAATCTTAAACCTAGTAGCTAACGGAGAAGATTTTGTCCGCCAGGGTTTTGTTACCAAAGATGGTTGGACAATGAGTTTTGACCGCCTGGATGTAAATCTAGCCCAAGTCACGGCATATCAAATGGATGGTGCTTTTGAACCTACAGAAACAGATACTCTCGATAGCCTAAATTATCAGGAAAAAATTTCTTTAGTAGATACACCCCAGGTAGTAGATTTAGCTAAAGGAGAAGCAGACGCCGAGCCGATTATGGTAGCTGATGCGGAGGTGACTCCTGGTTTTTATAACGCAATGGCTTGGCAAATCGATACTGCGGGTGCAGACTCTACCCTAGCAGGCAAAACTATGGTCATGCAGGGAATAGCTACCAAAGATAATCGGGTAGTTAACTTTGATATTAGTCTTGATCGTCCCATCCAGTATCTCTGCGGTGAATATGTGGGGGACGAACGCAAGGGAATGGTGGAGGCAGATTCACCAGGGGAATTGGAAACAACCCTTCATTTCGATCATGTATTTGGTGATGCTGAAACTAGTCCCGATGAAGCTATCAATGTGGATGCATTGGGTTTTGAACCTTTGGCACAATTAGCATCCAATGACAGTTTAACCGTAGATGATGCCACCCTGACTCAGCAGCTATCTGCCGAAGACCAGGAAAAACTCACTAAAGCCATTATTGGTTTGGGTCATGTAGGAGAAGGGCATTGTGCGGTTATTGAATAATTATCAGAAGCGATCACTTCAACCATCTCGAACGTCAACATGATAATGTTAATCTGGAATGATAATCGTTATCAAAAAAATCGATTAATTTGTGTGTGAGGAAAATTGAATATGACTAACCAAACAGCTACGATAATTTTTGCAACCTTAGCAACAGGTATCTATAGCACCTCGGTACAGGCACAAACCACAACCGACGAATTACTCCAACAAGTCCAACAGTACGTAGGAGAAAACCAGAACAATATCAATCAGGTAACCAACGTCAACCAACTGCGAGATGTTTCCCCAACTGATTGGGCTTATGAAGCGTTGAGAAGTCTGGTAGATCGCTATGGCTGTATTGCGGGGTTTCCCAATCAAACCTATCGAGGCAGCCAACCCCTATCTCGTTACGAATTTGCAGCGGGGTTAAACTCTTGCTTGAATCAGATTGAGCGGTTAATTGCCTCCCAAGGTTCTGTGGGACAAGAAGATCTAGAAACCGTCCAGCGGCTGAGTCAAGAATTTGAGGCAGAACTAGCAACGATAGGTGGTCGAATTGACGAACTAGAAGGTAGAACTGCGATAATAGAAGACAATCAATTTTCCACTACTACTAGGTTGGGGGGAGAAGTTATATTTTCGATCGCTGGAGTTGCCACTGGCTCTACCAACGATGACGAGGATGATATTGATAATGTTCCTGTCTTTTTTGATCGCGTACGTTTAGAATTAGAAACCAGTTTTACTGGAGAAGATTTACTGTTTACTCGTATATCCACAGGTAATTTTGCTGGTTTTGGGGAAGAAACAGGTACTTTTGAGGGAGAATTAGGTTTTGCCGAAGATGCAGATAATGATTTTGGCTTAGAAGTTCTTTTCTATCAATTTACCGTCGCCGACAATACAGATATCTTTTTTGGACCTGTAGGATTGGCTTCCGATGATTACGCCAGCACGGTTAATGTTCTTGACGGAGATGGCGGTTCTGGTGCCATCTCTTTATTTGGGACTCGTAATCCGATCTTTTTTCTCAATGAAGGTGCTGGTTTGGGTGTAGCTCATCGTGTAGGGGATATTTTGGAAATTAGTGGTGGTTATCTGGCTCCGGATGCTGCCGAACCAGAAGGTGGTAGTGGCTTATTTAATGGACCATTTAGTGCTCTGGGGCAAATTTTATTTACTCCTACGGACAATTTTAGTATTGCGGCTATTTATATTCATGGTTTTAATCAGAGCGATACGGAAACGGGAAGTAGTCTGGCTAATTTACAATCGTTTACCGAAGACTTATTTGGTGAAGCCGTACCTACAGTAAGTGATTCTTATGGTGTACAATTCTCTTGGTCAATTAGCGATCGCTTTGTTTTAGGAGGCTGGGGTGCATATACCAGCGTCAGACCTCTTACTACTTTAGATGGTCAAATTGAAGGTGGTTCCCAAGATATTGTCAATTGGGCAGTAACCTTGGGGGTTCCCGACTTCCTAACTGAAGGCAGTATGGCAGGAATCATTGTGGGGATGGAACCATTTGTCTCTGGTTCTAGTATTGATACTCCAGGGTTTGGAGATGATGAAGATAGATCTGTACACATTGAAGCTTTCTATGAGTATCGAATGAACGATAATATTGCTATTACCCCAGGTATTATTTGGGCTACTGCCCCAGATAATAATAACGAGAATGAAGATCTCGTTATTGGTGCGATTCGTACCACTTTTACTTTTTAAGCATTACGCGATCGTGATGTCAACAGTACCCCGCCCTAAGAGGACGGGGCTTGCGTTGACTTCGTCAAAAGTGCTTAGACAATAAACTACCTTTTCACGAATTTTTTGGTTTCAATAAATCCACTTAGGGTTATTATAAGAGGTACTCAATCGGTTCTAATGGAGAACAGCCATTAGAAGTAATGGGGAAAGTTCGGTGTAAATCCGTCACTGTCCCGCAACTGTGATGAGAAGCTTAAACTTCTCTAAGTCAGAATGCCCGCCGATATTAACACTACAAAACAAACTAATCTGCGAGGTACAGATGTTTAAATATTTTTTGATTTCCAGAATTATTAATTCTCTGTCTGGGACATTACCAAGCACACTACGACGAACCACAGAGTAATTATTAAGTATAGTTTTACAGAGATTGATTTAGCAGTTTTCTCAACGCTATTTTAAGTACATTTATTGTTACTCAGGCTATGGTTGACTATTCTAATTCCTCAATTTTGTGGAAAAATAGAATAGCGATCGCGTAATGTTGAAGAGCAATTTTAAATAAATTTGTTTTGTAAAACGCCATTAATAATTAATCACTAAACAGGGTATGAGATTGCAGTTTTTTTAGTTAGCAATCTGCTCATACCACACAGTTTTAAATGCCAATTCGCTTTCGGCTGAGTATTTATTGTTAACAAGAGCGATCGCAGTATTTTTGGCTACAAACTTGGCATTTTTGATGATTCCTACATTATCCTTGTTGATCGATCAAAATGAATATCTTCACAGCAACATTAGGTTATCCCCGCATTGGTAAAGGTCGTGAAGTCACAAAAGCACTGGAGTCTTTTTGGCGTAATAAAATAACCGCAAAATCTTTACTACAAACAGAGCGATCTACATTAAACAATGCTCAATGTTAAACAAAATGACTCAACACACTTTATTGGTTTGCAGCCTCTGTCGTTTTTCTGAGAAAGAAAACAAAAAACACGGACTTTCAGGAGGACAACATCTAATTCAAGAACTAGAGAAAGGCTTAGAAAAATATAATTGGAAAAATCTTATCGAAATTAAACCCGTATCCTGTATGGCAGCCTGCCGTCGTTCTTGTGCTGTAACCGTAGCGGCTAGTGACAAACTAATCTTTATTCTAGAGCGACTGGCACCAATTGAATCTGTACCTGAACTTTTAGAATTTATCGAGCAGTATGTTACCACACCTAATGGCAAAGTTCCTTACCGAGAGCGTTCTAGGACTATTAAGCAAGCTACGGCTTTTATATTACCGCCTCTAGTGAATTCTGATTGATAGGTTGATAATAGCGATCGCTTATTAACCACCCCTAAACAGTTAACTCTGTTCTAGGGAATCACCCTCGAAAGCGTGAAGCGGACGGGGGTGAGGATGTCAATTTAAATAAATATGGCTTGAAAAAACATAATTTACTTCATCTGCCAGGGAGCATAAACTTGAGCGTAGTAATCGAGGATTTGGTTTACATGTTGCTGCCCTTGATCTGTCAAATCAGAATTACAGTCGATTTGCAAGGCTGAGACTTGACTTTGATAATAGTCGAACTTAGCTGTGGGTTCATGGTCTATTGAACCCATGATCACACTAGCATTTACCCCCTCAACCTGACGTAGATGAGCCGCTACTTCCCGATATACAGCCAAGGGTAGTTGGGGACAGGTTACTTGCTGTGGTTTATTGGGAGATAATTTCATAGATGTTGGGCATATTTCTAAGTATTTATTTGATTCTGAGCTGTTTTATCTTCCCCTAACAATTTGAAGCGGGGATCACAAATCTCCATAGTGGTACAGAATCATTGCATAATATAAAGATATGCTAAGAGTAGTGTTTTGGTAAATCGTTTAAAAAGCGAACAACCAAAAGCTCATAGGATAAATATTTTGTTAGATAGAAAAAATAATACTCGATTATGAAAACTGTTTCCGATAGTAAAAGGGCTTTCTATAGTGCCTATCCCCGACCCATTAACTCGGTGTATCGACGAGTGATTGAAGAATTACTGGTAGAAATGCATCTGTTATCAGTCAATAGCGACTTTAAACCTGACCCCATTTACTATTTGGGAATAGTGACTTCCTTCGAGCGTTTGATGCAAGGATACCAACCAGAATCAGATAAAGAGCAAATTTTTAATGCTTTATGTACCTCCACTGGTGCCGATGCTCAAGCCTACAAGTCTCAAGCAGGGGCTTTATTATCCCTGGCTGACAAAAAATCTATTGATGAACTAATTGCTTGGTTTGCTGAACCTACTGCATCAGAGGATCATAGTTATATTGTGGAACCGATTAAGGCGATCGCCAGTAATGATAACTTTAAATATAGTCGCCCTTTTGCGATCGGTATCTATACTTTGTTGGAAGAATGCGATGCTGAGTTGACACAAAATCAGGAAAAACGCGATCAGACTGTTGAGAAAATTACCCAGAATCTCAATATATCTGGAGAGAAAATGAAAAAAGACCTGGATGTATATCGAGGTAGTTTGGAAAAAATGACTCAGCTACTCAAGGTCATCGAAGATGTTTTGGAGGCAAGCCGCAAAAAACGGGAGAAAAGAGCTAACCAACAGCAATCAGCCCCAGCAG